>CAZRVA010000043.1:0-18942 GCA_964603255.1 uncultured Chitinophaga sp. | reverse complement strand
CACCATTTTGGTACAACTCAAAATTTGATAAGTAATAATTTAAACGCGTAATACTATAGTTGTTTGATGCCAAATTTTGATACATCATGGTATCAAATTGTAAAGTTTTGCCATCTATTTTATGGTTGATGTACAGGGTAATATTTCCTGTTGGGGCATTAGGTAAGTTTGATTCGGGCTTATTGCACGCATAAAATGAAAGTGCAAAAAGTATGAAACCAATAGTTATAATTATCTTGTGAAGCATAACCCAAAGTTAGCTTAGGTTTTTATTAGGTTAATTGACCTGCATCAAGGTTTTAGAAATAGGGATGCGTTACCATTGCATACATTATTTCCCTTTATATGATAACCTTGTTAAACGTATTGTTGCAAATTGGTCCACCACCACCAGATGATTGGGGAGACCCTGATACACCTAATGTTCCCATTACAGATGATATTTGGATATTGTTAGTTGTGTTGGTTTTAGTAGGATACTTTACGTTAAAATCGCGCATAAAAAAAAAGCACCTCGATAGGTGCTTTTATACTTTGTATTGATATGTGATTATTCAAAATATTGGTTGAAAATGACAAACGAGGCCTGTATAGTTGTTACAATCTGATCAGCTTCTTCATCACTTTTTGCATTGCCTAAATCTTTAATCAACCCCATGTACGGGTGTAACCATTTGTGTAACTCATCATGCGATTTGCCTTGCATGGTGCAACTTTTGGTTAACAAGCCAACTGTGGTATTCAACTCCTTAGCTAAAGCTTCATAATCTTTTTTAGGTGCATTTACATAACTATCAACCAAGCCTTCACTTGCACGTACATGTACCATCATTTCAGGATTAACCTTCCATTTTTCTCCATTATTTAATTCGATTTCAATAGGTGATTGCTCTTCTTCAATAGCTTTTATATCAGTGGTTGTTTGTTCTTGCTGTTCGGTGCTTTTGGGTTCTTGATTATTGCAACTTGTTGTTCCCACTATGGTTCCTAACAAACCAATAAATAATATTTTTTTCATGTGTTTAATTTTTTACGAAGTTAGTCTTTAACTTTTCAATTTTACATATTGTCGTTTTGCCAAGTTGCAAAACAGGTATCTGTTTCATGTAGTTTCAACTCTTTTAATACAATGTAATCTGGTAAGGTTAATTGTATTTTTTTAGCCATATCCAATAACATCTGTTCTGCTGTCGGCTCTTCATCAAACCATAATAGTTTAGTGCCAATAACTTGTGTGGCAGTTAAATTTAGCTTGTTAATTTTAAGTATCAATGCATGGTCGTAATCGTTTAAAATAGCTTGTTGTACTATCTTTTTAAGTTGTTTAAAATCTATCACCATGCTGTTTGTTAAATCTTTTTTAGAGGTTACAGTAACATGTAATTTATAGCTATGACCGTGTATGTTTTTACACGCACCATCATAATCAGATATGGCATGTGCAGCCTCAAACGTAAATATTTTAGTAACACTAAGCATATTTCTTTCGTCTTTCAATCTCGGTATTTAGCAATTGTAATTCTCTGGTCACTTGTCCGTTTACCGATTTGTTTTCATTGGCCCTTCTAATTAAATACGGAATGGCTTTTTCTATTTCTCCATAGGGTAAATACTTCGATACTTCATAACCATTTCGTGCAAGGTTAAAGGTTAAATTGTCGCTCATACCCAATAGTTGCGAGAAACTTAACTTTTGTTGTGCATCTTTTATTCCAAGTTTGTTTACCACATTAATGGCATGTAAAATACTTTCTTCGTTGTGTGATGCAATACATAAATACGCATATTCAAAATTTTGCAAACACATATCAATGGCTTTGTTAAACGATTGGTCTGTTTCTTGTTTGGTTTTAAAAACCGGTGAAGGTTTACCCTCTTGTTCAGCTCTTTCGTTTTCCTTTTCGTGGTATGCACCTCTTACAATTTTAACACCTGCATAAAACTTTTTAGATTTACTCAGTTCAATCAAGTTGTTTAAATAAGCAACTCTATCTGTTAAATACATTTGTAAGGTGTTATAAACAACAGCTTTTTGTGTGTTGTATTTTTCCATCATTTGCTCCACGATGTAATCGTAAATATCCTGAGTACAGCGCTCTTCTGCATCAAAATAAATTGCAATATTATGGGTTGATGCCGTTTGGCATATTTCATCAATGTGTTTAAAAAGTGTTTCTAATCTTTGGTTTTCGTTATCGGTACGTTCTTTAAACGGATTGTTAATGGATTTCAAAAATTCATAATCTTCTAACCCGGTAATTTTTATGCTGATGTAATGACCAGGATAATTTTTAGCAAGCGTAATGATGTTCTCTTGTATACGTTTTACATTGTTTTGATAACCTGCTGCATTTTGTTCGTTTTCCGAAACATAATCCAATACAGATTTTACTTTAAACGCATTTAAATGATTGATGGTAACAAAGGCTTGCTTTAAGTTTTCGCCTGCGCAAAACACCTTAAATACACTTTGTTTAATCAGTAATTTACCGGGCAGTTTATACTTTAAAATCCATTCGGCTCCGTTTGATAACAGTTTTACCAATGCGGGATAATTAAATAACTTAAATACAAAATGAGTGAGGTTAAGTGCTTTACTTGTTTTGTATTTAAAGGCGTATTCTGTTTGGTTAAAATCGGGTACGGGTAAACTCATAGTATGTTAGTTTTTTGTAAGCCCAAAATGGGTTGTTTATTTTTTGATTTGATGTTACAAGCGATGTAATTGAACAATAAAATGCCTGCTGTAATAAAGAGTGTAATCAATAGGATTAATCCGGCAATACTAAATGCTACAAAGTATGGCGTTAGTTCTTCCATCAATTTTTGATAGGTAATTTGTTGGGCGCTGTTTTGCCATATTCCCTTTTTTATGCCCGCAATATTTAATGCTATCCAAAATACCAACAAGCTGCTTTGCATCATCCAATAAGTAATGTTTAATACACGAGTGGGCTTGTTGTATGTTACGCAATTGCCCTTTAAAAATATAAAACAAGCTGCCAGTAAAATCATAGTATTAATGCCAATGGTGGTTCCCATGGCATGTGCAACGGTAACATGTGTGCCGTGTGTATATAAATTTAAAACAGGTATAGACATTACAATAGCTTGACTCATATTTAAAAACACCCAAATGTCTGAAGCCATAATAAAACGGTAAGGAAAGTAATGGTAATGTTTTTTGATATCAGAAACACTTTGTTTCCAGGAGTAAATTATGCGTGCAAAAAATATCCATTCTGTCATGCTCACGCCATAACCAATATACCTGATGTAACTTTCGGTTGGTAAAGTGTAAATGTGATGTCCCCAATTAAACATCAAATTAAACAAACCTAAAAAGTACATTCCAAAGGCCATTTTGCTGTAACCAACTTTTGTATCGCCACTAATTTTATCCATGATAAAAAATGCGGTGCCATAAATTAATTGATTCCACGAACCCACCAACGAACCGTTTACTTTCCATTGTATGGTCATGTCGGTTACAAAATGTTCCCTAAAATAAGGAAACACCCACAGGTAGTTTTCCATAAAGGTGAACATAAAAAACAAGCCACCACTCATCCACATCCAAACATAAACCGGCCATTGTTTGGCATTTTTTATCACCCTAATAAAGTTACTTAAATACAATATCCACGAAAGGGCAATTGGTAATGCCCATATGGGATTAAACTCCCAATATTCTCTTCCGCCAAAGTCTTTTCTAAAATAGCTGCCCATCACTCCAACTATGGCGATTAACCAAAGCAACAATTGTGTGGCAGCAATTTTATTAGAAAGTTTATCGGGGTAAAGAATTTGCAATGCACTCATCACCCCGCCATTTGCACCAATAATAATCCAAAAGGTTACCATTGAAACATGTAACGGACGTAAAGCTACAAAACCTAGAGTATCTTTTAAAAAGTTTGGATTGATGTATACAAAAGAGGCAAGCACACCAAAAACTAAACCTATTAAAAGTAGCGTTAAGGCAAGTACTAAAAATAATTTTCCTATTTGAGTTGTTCCGTTCATGGCATTTCAATCATTCCGTTAGGTTTTATGCTGTAGTTTCGATAGTCGGCATTGCCACTGGCATCCGCTTGTTTTAAAAACTCAATTAGCTGTGTAAATTCTTCATCAGGAATTTGAAATGCGGGCATTGATCTTACACCACTGCCTACAATTCCTTTAATAATTGTTTCGTTTTTTCTACTGAAAACATTGGTTAAATCAGGACCTAAATATCCGCCTAAACCATATAATTGGTGGCAGCTTTGGCAATTGTATTTTTGCCAAATGAGTTTGCCTGATGCAGCAACACTTGCGTCAAATTTTGGTGTTTGTATTTGTTGGCTTGGTTTGATGTATATGGTAAACGAATACACCAAAAAGCTTAAACACAGCAAAACAAATATGTAGGTAGGTGTTGCTTTCATAAAACTTATTGTTGAACTTGTTTTACACTATCTGGTTGATTGTTTTGTTGATGTATCAATACATCCTGAAGCATGATTTCGGCAGTGGTAGCCATGTTGTGTAATTGCATCAATTCAACCGAAAACGTATTATTATTTAGTATAGATTGTGTGAGTTGTTTAACCAATTTCATGTATGCAATACCGGCATTAATGGTTGTTTTATTTTTACTCATAAAACATTTTGTCATCCATTTTTTAACTGTTTTTATTTTAGGCTTCACCCAAGCAAAATCAACTACTTGCTGCGACTTACATTGATATAAATTCACATCATCATTAATCTTTTTGTCTTGTTGATGCACAATGTGATTTTTTATTTGTTCGGCAAATACCAACGCTTCTAAAAGTGAGTTAGAAGCCAACCTATTTTTACCGTGTAAACCAGTGCAAGCTACTTCTCCTAAAGCATATAAATTATTGATGTTGGTTTGTCCGTTTACATCAACTACTACACCACCCGATTGGTAATGTGCAGAAGGCACAATCGGAATTAAATCATTGCTTAAGTTGTAATCTAACGATACCAATTTTTGAGTAATGGCCGGAAAATGAAATTCTAATTCATCTTCATCAAGATGTCTTACATCTAAATACACACACGGGCTTTTAGTTTTTTCCATGTGTTGATATATGGCATTGCTCACAATGTCTCTTGTAGCCAATTCTCCTCTTACATCATCATCAAACAAAAAACGTTTGCCACTTTGGTCAACAATATAAGCCCCATAACCGCGCAATGCTTCTGATATTAAAAACGAAGTATGTTGATTGTTTTGGGGATACAATGCAGTAGGATGAAACTGCATAAAGTTCATGTATTGCAATTGTGCGCCTGCACGTTTAGCTATGGCGTAACCATCTCCCGTAGCGGGTTTTGGGTTGGTGGTGTTTTCAAACAATTGTCCGCAACCGCCTGTAGCCAAAACCACATAACAAGCATTCATGTTTTCTAACTGATGCGTAATTTCATTGTAAACCCAAATACCTTTTGCGTTTTGTTGATTATCCAATAAAATATCAGTAGCCAATAAATGGGTAATTAAACGTATGTTTTTGTTTTTGCTAACTTGATCCAAAAGTGTGGCCACCACTTCAAAACCCGTTTGGTCTTTATAATGCACCACACGTGGGTTTTCATGTCCACCTTCTAAAGCTGCATCTAATTCACCATTACTTTCTATATCAAATTGTACACCCCAATGAAGCAGTTCACTTATTTCGCGAGGCGCACTTTTAACCACCATTTCTACCACATCCGGTTTACAATAAGAACCGCCACTGGCAAGGGTATCTTTAATGTGGCTTTCAAACGAATCGTTTAGTGTATCTAAAACAGCAGCAATACCACCCTGTGCATAACGGGTATTACTTTCTAAAGCATTGGTTTTAGTAAGTAATGCAATTTGTATGCTAGGATTATTTTTACTCAGTTTAAGCGCAAGTGATAATCCACCAATACCTGAACCAATTATAACTACATCAAATGTTTTCATATTAATTTGATAAGGCTAACATTCTGTTCAGTGGAATTAATGCCCTTTCTATCACCTCATGCGATAAAGTAATTTCAGGAGTTTCGTTCAATAAACAGTTGTATAATTTTTCGATGGTATTCAATTTCATAAACGCACATTCGCTGCAAGCACAAGTATTGTCTTCTTTTGAGGGTGCAGGAATTAATGTTTTATCAGGAGCTTCGGCACTCATTTGGTGCAATATGCCTGCTTCTGTAGCAATAATAAACTCTTTACAGTCGGTGTTTTTTACATAATCTATCATAGCCGCTGTTGAGCCAACAAAATGTGCAACTTTCAATAAATCAGCTTCCGATTCGGGATGTACAACTAACTTAGCATTTGGATATTGTTTGTGTAAATCCAACAATTTATTAAACGAAAACGCTTCATGCACTACACAAGCGCCATCCCATAAAACCATGTCTCTACCGGTTTCTTTTTTTAGGTAATGACCCAAGTTTCTATCGGGAGCAAAAATAATGTTCTCGTATTCAGGTATAGAGTTGATGATTTGTTTGGCATTGGATGAAGTGCAGATAATATCACTTTGTGTTTTTATTTCTGCCGAACAGTTGATGTAACTCACCACAATATGATCAGGATATTTTTGTTTAAACACACTAAAATCCTGTGGCGTACATGAACTTGCCAACGAGCATCCTGCCTCTAAATCGGGGAGTAATACCTTTTTATTTGGGTTGAGTATTTTGGCAGTTTCGGCCATAAAATGGACGCCCGCAAATACAATGATATCTGCATCGGTTTTTGCCGCTTGTTTTGATAAACCTAAACTATCTCCTACAAAATCGGCTATGTCTTGTATAGCAGGCTCCTGATAATAATGAGCCAATATCACCGCGTTTTTTTCCTCCTTTAAACGCTTAATGGCTGTTGCATAATCAAATGGTTTTGTAGCTGCTGTCATATCAATTTGCCATTACAGGTTCTTCACTAAATTCCATACTTAATAAGTTTGTTTCTAACTCATCCAATTCGTGGCGCATGCCTCTAAAAAGTTCTTCTGCCTGATGGCCAAAATTGTCTATTAAGCTATGGTAATATGATATACCGGCCAATAAATTCTCTCTAAACTTTTCAAAATATGATTCCTTGCGTTGCACCAATTGTTGTGCTACTTTTTGTTTTTCTTTTTGTAAATAATCAACATAAAGTTTAAGCTCATTTATAAACATATTTGGCCTGTGCAGTTTGTTTAAAATGTTAACCCTGCCATAAATATGATCAACCATTTCCTGTAAAGTAAACGTGCCCGAGAAGAAGGCTAAGTTTGGTCCGGGACAAATAGTAACTGCTCCAAAACTATGTTTGTGTTGTATGTTGTTTACCATCAATGCAGGTTCGCTTAAACCTTCGCACAAGCAATCTTTTTCTTTTACCACTGCTGCTTTTGCTTCGTACTCTTCGGGTGTGGTGCAAGTTTCTTTTAGTTGTTTAAGTTTAAAGTATTGGTATTTTACCGAAGCTGTACAAATAGGTTCTTTGGTAAACTCGGTATCAAACTGTAAAAACTTTTTTAAGCACGGACTACCAGGTTTTCCTTTATCAATTCTGCTTTTGCGCAAAACTTCTGCACTACTTTTTCTAAAGTTGTTAAACGGAACTCCTAAAGGAGAAGCATTACTTAAATAATAATCTTCGGGTACTGCAGTTGCTAAACTATTTAAGGTTTGTGCATCTACATTTGTAACCTCAGGCACCAATAAAAACGGACTTCCCCAACCACAACCGTTTAGGTTGTAGTAGGTTATTAAAAAATTGTTTTCGTGTGCTGTACCAATTCCTCCCTGGGCCGTAATTTTTAATTCGGGTAAAGCATTAAATGAATGTTTGCCGTTTTGTTTTAATGCATCTAAGCATGCGGTGTATAAGGTTTGATAAAGTTCGCCACGTTTGCTTTTAAATTCTTCTAATATCGGTCCCATCAATAAACCGTCTGTTGCAAATGCATGTCCACCACAATTCAACCCCGATTCAATCCTAAACTCTGAAACCCACAAACCTTTTTTAGCTAAGTATTTTCCTTGTATTAAAGCCGAACGATAATCACTTACCTTTAAAATAATTTTCTTTTTGATGTGGCCATTTTCATCCGGATAAAAGTCTGCGAAACTCTCGCAATAACCATAAACCCTTGGGTTGAATCCAGCAGAAAACACCACGGCAGCATGTAAATCACTATTTGCAAAACCACGTAAAGCAGATAATGCATCTGATTGCTCTGCAGGCAAAGGCTCTCCTTGTTCGTTAAACTTTGGTTTATCTACTTTAGTCATGATGTTTACCTCAATTGCTCCGGTAACTAAATTGCTGCGTAAAAAACGCTCTACTTTTAAACGTTCAGCATTAGTTAATAGAGGTAATGTATTGTAGGATAATTTTAAATCATGATCATCGGGTAACAAGCTAAAATACTTTTGCATTTCTGCACTGTTAAAAGGCTGTTTACGCAGTTGGTTGGCTTGATAACTTACGATGTAATCAACTAAATTTAAATAAGCTGTAATTCTTTTGGCTCTGAAATCGGCATGATAAGTACTGATTTCTGTATACGGTAAATGGTACAAGTTGGAGTAATGTTTACGCATTTGTTCCAACAGTTCATCTTCTATAATTGATAGGGTTGAGTTAATTCCGAAACGTGCTACTTTTATGGGTGCATCAATGGTAAATCCGATACCCATTACCGGAATATGAAAATTGTGGGCTTGTGCTGTCATGTGTTTAGTTCTGCTGTTTTAAATATTCTTGCAAGGCATCTCTCCAATGAGGTAAACTTGCCATGCCTCTGTTTTTTAATGATGTATTTTCTAGTACAGAGTATTTTGGTCGTGGTGTTTTGGCCGGAAAAAATGAAGAATCCACTTTCTCTACTTCCACTTTTGTATTGGTCATTTCAAAAATGGTGGATGCAAATTCGTGCCAGCTGCATTGTCCTTCTGAGGTTAAATGTACAATGCCATTTAACTCTTGTTTAATTAAAGAGGGAAGAATATTTGCAATATCAGCGGTACTTGTAGGCGATACAATTTCATCACCCACCACATTTAATACCGGTCTTTCTTTGGCTAGTTTCAACATAAGTTGAATAAAATTCAACCCGTTTTTTGCCCTGCATGGGTTTTTACCGTACAAAGCCGATACACGTAAAATTAATGCGGCATGGTTTTCTGATAAGATGGCATTTTCGCCATGGTATTTTGATTTGCCATACACGTTTAAAGGGTTGGGTTTATCCAATTCGTTGTAAGGCGAACTTTTCTCACCATCAAAAACATAATCGGTACTGAAGTGTACAAATTTTATTTTTAAATAATTACACATACGCGCCATAAATGCGGGGGACGTGGAGTTAATGGCCATCGCAGTTTTTGGGTTTTCTTCACATAAATCAACTTGGTGGTAAGCAGCCGTGTTAATTAAAACATCAGGGCGGTGTGTGCTTAATAATTGTTTTACCTCCATCAAATTTGTAATGTCCAAGTCGGCATGTGTTGGAGTAATGGTTTGTATGTTGTGCTGAGTAAAAAGGTTGGTAATATCACTTCCCAATTGACCTTGTGCACCTAGTATTATCGCCTTTTTCATAGTGTTGTTAATTGGTGATGAGTTGATTCATCATTATTTTTTTAAATACTAAAATGTTGTAGAATCTTTCATCATCGAAACTGCTGTACTTATCGACAGTATCGTGTAAATCAAGCATAATAGAATAAGCATCTTGTTTTGGTTTATAGTTTAATAATTGTAGTGCCTTATCGGTACTAACCTTGTAATTTCTGTAGTCTTGTACGTTTTGGTTGGTGATGTTGATGTCTAAACCATATTGTTGTTTTACAAATGATTTTACAGCTTGTGCCAACTCGCCAATGGTGGTGTTAAAAGATGAAATATTAATCACTTCTCCTTTTTGTAAGTTAGAGTTGATGGCCAATAAATAAGCATCACACAAATCATTCAAACCTAAAATTGGTCGCCAAATTTTTGGATTGCTTAATGTAATTTCTCCTTTGCTCAACGCGTTTTTAAACATGGTGTTTAAGGCCAAATCCAAACGCATACGTGGCGAGTAACCACTTACTGTTCCTTGACGAAAACATACTACCGAAAAATTTTCATCAGCCAAAGCCAACAACGAACGTTCACCTTGAAGTTTAGAAACACCGTAAGGATAATTGCTAATGGCTACATCATCTTCGGTAAAAGTGCTGTTGTGTGTGTAACCATACACCGAGCAAGAGCTTGCAAAAATGAAACGTTTAACGCCTGCTTCCTTTGCTAAAAAACCAATGTAGGCGGGCATTCCGGTGTTGTATATAAAGTTATCTTTTGGCGAAAACTCAGCCATAGGATCATTAGACAAACCGGCTAAAAATATTACGGTATCAAACCCAACTAAATCATTTTGATGTAACTCAAAAATATCTTTTTGTATGGTGTTGATGTTTGATGGTAAATAATTTCCAAACCAATTGGTATCAACTACGGTTACGTTACAGTGGTTATCTTGTAGGTATGGAGCAAGCGTTGTGCCTATGTATCCTGCGCCACCAAGTACCAAAACATTGTGTTTATTTTCCATAGTTAAAGTAATTAGAGTCGTTTGTAGTTAACCAACTTGTCAAGGTTTGAGCCACCTTATCTTTTTCAGAAAGTATTGGATTTTCAATTGGCCATTTAATACCAATGGCAGGGTCGTTCCATAATATGCCCGATTCTGCTTGTTTGTTGTATAAGCCTGTACATTTGTATTGTATCTCTGCAAAGTCGCTTAGGGTGCAGAATCCCCGTGCAAAACCTGCTGGTGCCCAAATCATTTTTTTGTTTGCTGCCGAAACTATTTCGCCATACCATTGGCCTAAAGTTGGAGAACCTTTTCTGATATCAACTGCAACCAAAAATGCTTCGCCTTGTGTTACACGCATTAATTTACCCATAGGTGGTTCCCATTGAAAATGTAAACCACGCAATACACCTTTTGCCGAGCGAGAATGATTGTCTTGTACAAAAGGTAAGTTAATACCTAATTCTTCAAAAGCATCGGTGCGATAGGTTTCCATAAAAAATCCACGTTCATCTTCAAATACCTCAGGCTGTAGTACCAGTAGCCCATTCAAGGCTTGATGTATCAGGTTTATTTTCATGTTGTTTGTTGTTTTTAATTTGTGAGAACTGGTTTACACCTTTTATAAAATGTGCATATACAATGCTACCGTGGTACATGTAAGGCAATATGCGTTTATCACTTACCTTACGTTTTTGTTGTACTTCTTGTCGCTTAGAAAATATTAAAATGATGTTCAGTAAAATCCACGCATGCGCAGCTAAAATGGCTCTAACTGTAGTAAAGTTAAACTTCAACAACGATTGTAAAATCACCACATAATCTAATAAAATATGAACCGGTACAAAACGTATTACTTGCAACAACTCATAATTTTTAAGCATAATGTAAATAGAGTTGCGGTGGTTCCAGTATGTTTTTTTAAAACTTGCGGTGGTAATGGTTGCTCCGCCTATGTGTTTAATTACCGATTTAGGTTGCACATACAAACTGTATCCAGCCAAACGTAATCGCCAACACAAATCAATTTCATCCATGTGGTGCACAATGGTTTCATCCAACAAGCCGCTATCCTCTAAAGCTGATTTACGTAAGAACATAGCCGCCCCGCTTGTCCAAAATATAGGTGCAATGTCTTCGTACTGTCCTTGGTCTTCTTCAATTTCGGTAAATATTCTTCCACGTAAAAATGGGTAACCAAATACATCAATCATACCGCCACTTCCTCCTGCGTATTCAAAATGGGTGGGTTGATGATAGGATAATAATTTGGGTTGAATAGCACCAATGCGCTGATCTGACTCAGCTAAATTCACAAGACCTTCAATCCAATTTGGAGCAACGGTTACATCATTGTTCAAACAAATAATATACTCGCCCGGACAAACATTAAATGCAATGTTGTATGCCGCGCAGTAACCATTGTTTAAAGGGTTTTGTATGATTTTTACTTCGGGATAATTTTCTTTAACGTAGGCTACATCATTTTCTGTTGATGCATTATCAAGCAAGTAAACTTGTTTTTTGGTGTAGGTTGATTTTAAAACCGAGGTCAAACACTCGTCTAAAAAACGTTTGCCGTTGTGGTTTAAAATAACAATATCAACTTCGGGTAACATAGCTTTAATTTTGATAACAAAGCAAGCCCGTTTTTATGGTCTATTTCTTGACCACCGTCAATAAATCAACTGATATAAATTGGAGAAAAAACTGACTAATCCTCTAGTTTGGCTAAGGAATACAGTTTGTTGGCATTATTTATTTTGATGAACTTTTTCTCTAACAATACAACTTGTTCTTCTTCCCACTCTTTCAAAACCCTTACTGCGGTTTCTGTAGCCATGCCGGCAATACTTGCAATATCCTCACGGGTAAGTACAATGTTTATTTGCCCATCGGCATTAACGCCAAACGATTTTTCTAAAAGTAATAAAGCCTCGGCCAATCGTGCACGTGTATCCTTCTGAATAAAACTTACTGATTTGTTTTCGGCCATGCTTAAATCTTCGGCAAACCTCGACATCAACTCCATGGTAAATTTGATGTTGTTATGAATCAATTCAAAAATGCGCTCTTTAGGTATAAAACAAACCACCGATTCTTCAATGGCCACGCCCGTTGCAATGTATCGTCCATCACCTAGCAAACCCCGGTAGCCAATTAACTCACCATCTTTGGCAATACGTAAAATTTGCGCAGTGCCATCGTTTAATGTTTTGTATAATTTTATTTTGCCTTGATGCACACAGTGTAATCCTTTGGCTGCATCACCCTCATGAAAAATGATTTGATTTTTTTTAACCCTGTGCGTTACCTTATGATGATTTAAATTACTCAGTTCATCTTTTTTTAACGTGCAAAAAGATGACAGTGCCAAATTTTGGCAAGTGGTGCAATCGATATCTTTAACAGGCTTTTTCAAAATATACTGTGCAAGTTTAGCCAATTAAAATAATTTTAATACTGATTGAACTCATAAGAATAAACAATGATGATGGTACTCTATAATGAGTTAAATATCTCTAAAACATAGGTTTACCTTTAAAAGGTTGCCATTAACCTACAATTTTCGGGCTATGTATGAACCATGCACGTAATCTGTGTTTTATGCCGTAAAATTGCACCCTTAATTTCATCAATGAAGATACTTGTTACTTACTTAAAACAATACAAAAAATTAGTGGTGCTTTCTATGTTGTTTGCTACCATTAATCAGGTTTTCTCTTTGCTCGATCCAATGATTTATGGTAAAATCATCGACCAATATGCCCAACATGCAAGTGAGTTTACCCAAAGTGAATTTATTAAAGGTGCGGGCTTGCTTATTCTGGCTGCTATTGGTGTGGCTATGGTAAGCCGTATTGCAAAAGCATTTCAGGATTATACGGTTAATTTAGTAATACAAAAATTAGGTGCAGATATTTATACCGATGGCTTAAAACACACGTTGCAAGTTCCGTTTAGTGAGTTTGAAGACCAACGCAGTGGCGAAACCTTAAACATTTTGCAAAAAGTAAGGATTGATACTGAGAAGTTTATCATGAGCTTCATCAATATACTTTTTGCATCGTTGGTGGGTATTGTTTTTGTAATGGTGTATGCCATTAATGTGCATGGAGGATTAATTGTAGTATATGTTTTAGCAGCTACTTTTTTAAGTATCATCACCAATTATTTATCTAAGCGTGTAAAAAAAGTACAAACCAATATTGTGCGCGAAACACGTATGCTTGCCGGTAGTACAACAGAAAGTTTACGCAACATTGAGTTGGTGAAAAGTTTGGGTTTAACCAACCAAGAAACCAACCGATTAAATACTGCAACCAAAAAGATTTTACAGTTAGAGTTAAAGAAAGTGCGCGACATACGCAGTATTTCTTTTGTGCAAGGTACTTTGGTTAATTTACTTCGTCAGTCTATTTTGTTTATGCTGTTGTACTTAATTTTTGAAGGACAATTAAGCGTTGGCGAAATTATTACGTTGCAGTTTTATTCGTTCTTTATTTTTGGTCCGTTGCAAGAGGTAGGTAATGTTATTATCAGTTATCGCGAGGCAGAGGCATCATTGGCCAATTTCGAACAAATAATGAATACACCTTTAGAGCCTAAACCTGCATCACCAAAACAATTGGGCGCTATACAAAATATGCAATTTAACGAAGTTGTATTCAGACATAAATCTGCCGGGTATGATGCGGTAAGTAAAATTAGTTTTGAGGTAAACAAAGGTGAAACCATTGCTTTTGTTGGCCCTAGCGGTAGTGGAAAAAGCACTTTGGTAAAGCTATTGGTTGGATTGTATTCGCCCAACTCAGGTAATATTTTATACAACAATATTGTTTCAACCGAAATTGATAAAGATGAATTGCAACAACAATTGGGTTTTGTAACTCAAGATACACAGTTGTTTTCGGGTACTATTAAAGAAAATCTATTGTTTGTTAAACCTGATGCTACTGATGCAGAGTTGGACGAAGTATTAGAAAAATCTGCCTGCATTAACATTGTAAAACGTAGTGAAAATGGTTTAGATACCATGATAGGAGAGGGTGGTATGAAATTAAGCGGTGGCGAAAAACAACGTTTATCTATAGCACGTGCATTATTGCGTAAACCACGTATTATGGTTTTTGATGAAGCAACTTCTGCTTTAGATTCCATTACCGAAGAAGCAATATCTGAAACCATTAAAAACATATCGGATAAACGAGATAGCATAACCGTATTGATTGCACATCGCTTATCAACCATTATGCATGCTGATAGAATTTTTGTGTTAGAAAAAGGTAAAGTTATTGAAACAGGTAAACACCAGGATTTACTGAATGAAAAAGGTTTGTATTATGCGATGTGGCGTCAACAAATTGGCGAACGCAGGGAATAACTTCTGGTATTAAATTGCAATCTGAAACTGCACCACAAACATTCCTTTGTTTGATGTTTGTTTTAAGCTGGCTGTATTAATTACAGGTCGGCTTTGGTAGTTAAAACTAACCTTAGAGCGTTGTCCTTCAATCAACCAATTAAAACCTACATCCCACATGGCTGTGTTACTTTTTAACCTGTCGTATTTGCAAAACGTAACATCTGCATAAGGTTGAATTCTGTTTTTATCGGTGTTGTTTTTCTTAGGTAATAAATAACCAACTTGTGCAAACAACGTGTTGCCTGTTCCATACATGGCAAATGCATTTCCACCGCCACTTAAAGTATTGCCACTACTTGCACTTGCCGGGGTTAAAACACCATTGTTTCTAATATAATTTTTACCGTAATCTGTTTGTGATGCAGCGGCATAAACTGTTAATGCGCTTCCATTATTTTTTATTGGCTGTTCAAAAAATACATCAACCCCAACATTTAGTAATTTTTGATGAACAACGGTTTTACTAACGGTATCAGTTAAGTGCCACATGGCTTCGGGTTGGTATTGAAATCCTGCACCTAAAGTCAATACTTTTTTCTTGCCCAAATATGTACCCACCATGTAAGGCGTAACATTACTTTCTTCATCAAAAAACTGATACATCAAATATCCGCTGCTTTGTAATTTAGGTGCGTTGTAAGAAAAATCGGAGTTAACATTTAGCGGCTTAACAGTTGTAACACTTGCATCAACCATCATGGGTTTTGATAACACCAAACGGTAATCAAATTTGTTTATTTTTCCCTTTGCATACACACTTAACTTTCGCAAAAACTGGTCGTTTACATCATTGGTCGATTGCTGATACAGTGGTGCATCATACCCTAAAATATTTCCGGCAGATGGTGCTGCAAAACGCGAAAAACCTGTCCAACCGGTTAATCCTGTGCCAATATGTATTAACTTTTCTGTGGGTTGATATTCGGTAACTACATCATGAAAAAACAAACCCGGTTTGCGTGCAGTGTTGTATCCTGCATTGTTAATTCCAAATTGTGTGTACACAAAAACTTTATCAGATACTTTGCCCATTAATTGCAAACGTACCCTGCGTAATCCCACATCAAAAGTTTCTTTTTCGGCTTGTCCGTTAATTGTTGTTCCCGGGTTGTTATCAGTAAACCTAGTCCAAACTTGTGCAGTAAAATTTGCTTTTAAATATTGCGTTCCACTTTCGTTTAAATTTACTTTAAGCTCTTTATTTTGGGCATTAATTTGCGTACTTATAGTACCTAACATTGCAATAAATATTAGTCTTTTCATATCTAAAATGTAGTTAGCTAAAATTGTTGGGCGTTTTGGTTAATGAAATAAAGAAGCAACTCTATATTTTTATTTCCAATTGAGGGTGCAATTTAGCCTTTTGTGGCAGTGTAACCAAAGCAACAGCGCAAATTGGTTGTAATACACGGTGTATGAGTACAATTAGCATAAACTTATCAGCCTTTAGTTTTTTAAACTTTTAATTAATTAGCTATCCTTATCTTCGCCCACTTTTTAATTAAACATGTTAAGCGCATACAAACCATATTTTTCTAAAATTATTAAATTAAGTTATCCCATCATTATCGGTCAAATTGGTATTGTATTAATGGGTGTTGCCGATGTGGTAATGATTGGCAGATTGGATGCAACCAATTTAGCAGCAGCCGGCTTGGCCAATTCTGTTTATTTTTTGGTTTCTATCATTGGTATTGGAACTTTATCGGCAGTATCGGCCATTGTTGCCAAAGCAAAGGGTGCAGCGCATAGTAACCAAACAGCTTTACTGTTTAGACAAAGCATTTGGGCTTCGTTGGCCTTAAGCGCATTTGTGTCTAGTGTACTTTTGGTACTCACTTTTAATTTAGAGTGGTTTGGACAAAGTTCGGAAGTAACTCATTTAACAAAATCATACCTGCACATTTTAAATGCCGGTACCGTGTTTATGTTGTTATTTACGGGAATCAAACAATTTAGTGATGGCTTATCAATTACCAAACCATCGGCTATTATTACTATTATAGGTTTGCTGTTAAACGTATTTTTAAATTGGGTGTTGATTTATGGTGAGTTTGGTTTTCCTCGCCTAGAGCTTGATGGTGCGGGTTACGCAACTTCATTTACGCGATTAATGATGGCCTTAGCGATGTTTGTATACATCATTAGAGGAAGCATATATAAACATTGGATAAAAATAAAAGATAACCAAGGTGGGTTGTTTTTCTTTAAAGAGATTTTTCGCATTGGTTTACCATCGGGCATGCAATACTTTTTTGAAGTTGGTGCATTTGCATCTGCAGCTATTATTATTGGTTGGTTTGGAAAAGAACAATTGGCTGCGCACCAAATTGCCATTAACCTGGCATCTGTAACTTACATGGTGGCCACGGGTTTATCAACAGGTGGCAGCATTGCTGTAGGTGATGCATGGGGCCGAAAAAATAAAAAAGATTTAATGATGTCGGGTAAGGCTGCTTTAATAATGAGCATTTTATTTATGGGCGGTACTGCTGTTTTGTTTGCCGTGTTTAATACCTTTTTTGTAGGCTTGTATATTGATGATGTATTGGTTGGAGGTATGGCCGCAAACTTACTTTTAATAGCAGCTTTGTTTCAGTTAAGTGATGGTGTGCAATGTGTAAGTTTAGGTATTTTACGTGGTATAAACGATACCAAAATTCCTACGGTATTTACTGTTATTGCATATTGGGTAATTGGTATTCCGGTTGGTTGGGTGTTGGCTAAATACTTTAACCTAGGCTTATATGGTATATGGTTTGGGTTGAGTTTAGGACTTACTTTTTCGGCAGTGCTTTTAAGCATCAGATTTATAAAAGAATCGCGTGGTTTTGATTTTGTAGAAGAGGAAAAACAACATTATAAAGAGCTTGTTAACTAAACATGAATTCTACAGTTAAAGTACATCTGGCCTTATTTACAGTTTCATTAATTTACGGTGCAACATTTACCATTGCCAAACAAGTAATGCCCGCGTTTGTGCAACCGTTTGCGTTTATATTAATGCGTGTTTCGGTGGCTGCTGTGCTTATCTTTATTTTTCACAGCCTATTCATCAAACATAAAATTACCGATTGGCGTGATATGAAACAGCTGTTTGTAAGCGCGCTGTTTGGTGTAGCATTTAATATGCTACTTTTTTTTAAAGGCTTATCTATTACCACACCTATTAATGGTGCAGTATTGATGATGAACACACCCATATTTGTGGTGGTTTTTGCTGCATTGTACTTAAAAGAAAAAATTACTGCACAAAAAATATTAGGTATTTTGATTGCTGCTTTTGGAGCAGTTTTATTAATGGGTGGCAGTAGTTTTAACTTCAGTGCTCAAACGGTTTGGGGTGATGTGATGGTTACTGCCAATGCTATTATTTATGCATTTTATCTGGTGTATGCCAAATCGTTAATGCAAAAATACCATCCGTTAACCGTAACCATGTGGAGCTTTTTGTTTGGTTGGATTGTGGTTTTGCCTTTTGGTGCTGGCGAGTTTATGGAAATAGATTTTACTTCTTTTACTCCTAAAATTTGGTTGTTTGTTGCTTTTGTAACTGTAGGTTCTACATTTTTAACTTACGTTTTAAACGCTTATGCATTACGTAAAGCAAGCTCATCGTTGGTGGGTAGTTATATTTATTTACAACCTGTTTTAGCCACCTTAATTGCCATTTTTTCTGGTAAAGATATGCTTACCCTAGAAAAGTTAGTATACATTTTAATCATATTTACAGGAGTGTTTTTAGTGAGTTGGAAGAAGCAACAACAAGAGCAGCTCAACCCAAAAAAACAACCAACGTAATTACATAAAAATGCCTCGTAGTAAAAACTAACGAGGCATTTAATTTATATCAATAATTATAATTGGCTACCAATCTTCTTCGTCTACAATAATTGGATCTTTCATGTGTTTAACAAAATCCTCTGTTAACTTTTTAATATCCAT
>CAZRVA010000042.1:0-18956 GCA_964603255.1 uncultured Chitinophaga sp. | reverse complement strand
AGACTGTTAGTCATATGGTGATATCTCCAAAAAACAGTATCATGACTCAACTATAAATTAGCCAATACTATTGCAGCAACGTTTGACGGCCCACCTATAGCGCTATAATCTGGACGAATAAGTACAAAACTATCCTTAATAATTTTATAGGTGTGTATTATTGTAATTGTGTCTCCATTTGTAACTATTGCAGAGTGTATATTACTATCGTTTAAAAATTTCCATTTCTCATTTACACCCAACTGCAATTTGTGATAAATCCATTCTGATTTTTTGAGTTCTGTATTCCAATCAATTTGGTCTTGGGGTTTTATCGGTTCTTCTTTGGTGCAACTCACAACACTAAAGATGGTGAATATCAATAATAGTTTCTTCATATTAATTGTTCTGTTTTAAAACACCCTCTCGCGTGTTGTTTTGCTTGGTGCCCATTGGCAAATAGCAAGAAATAACCTTACAGGATTTACCCTGCGGTAATCCAGAACAACTTACATTTATTCGATAAGGTTGGTTATGTCGAGCCATTAAAATTATTAACCAACAAGTTATGATTAATAAACTAAAATAAAACTTAAACTTTACTTGAAATAACTAAACCAATACCACCACAACTTTTCTTTGAAATGATGTGTTAATTGATGCTTGTTTAATAACACCTTCAGTATTGTGTATCACAAAAAAACTGCAAAGGATTATATTTTAGTTCGTTGATGCCGCTGAAAACATGAAACAAACTATGAATAAAGCAAATCGGAAAATACATAAATCAGACTTATTTAAGAGCCTCACGCTCATATTTATCAAGCACAATAAGTTTATCGGTATTGATGTTATTTATGTTGCCTACCTTAAGCTTCGAAAATTGTAGGAAGTGTAAAAATAGTTCAACCACGAACATCTGCTATGTATTAATTGGGTAATACCAATTGATATTCTTTTTGTCGTAGTATGTTTTTATCTCAAAGTATTTTGGGTTTAACAATCTGAATGTCTTTATAAACACCTTCCTATTTAAGTGTATGATAGATTTAATCATACATTTAACAGCTTACTTGATAGACGATACAAACGCTGATGCAATAGCCGAAGCCTTGTGCTTGTTTTTAGAAATGTTGCCGCAGAAAGAACTATGTATTGATTGGTTACACGTACTTTGGCGATTTATACTATTGCGAGAGAGGGGTGATGCTTGGGTATTAATCATTTATTGGCTCAACGTTACTCAATTTAAAAAGCACGTTAATCATGATTGATTCTCCCAAGGGTAGTTTGAGGTCATATATTTTGTTCGATAGGTTAACTGTATGCGGAGTAAAACTAACATTAAATCGGCTACATTAATCGCACAATTATCTACAACAGTAGAAATTTTTTGAAGCTTATAGCTCAATGCAAAGGCGACCACAGCGGCAGACCTTATCTACAACAGTAGAAATTTTTTGAAGCTTATAGCTTGGTATTACTTTTTAATTGGTTTGATTGTATCTACAACAGTAGAAATTTTTGGAAGCTTGTAGCTCCAGGGCAGGGTGGAATGAACCACAATCTACAACAGTAGAAATTTTTGGAAGCTTGTAGCTATTCAAATAATGCGCGAGGAGTTCATTCATCTACAACAGTAGAGATTTTTGGAAGCTTGTAGCTAATTAGGAAAACAAAGGTTATCCTGCGATCTACAACAGTAGAAATTTTTTGAAGCTTATAGCTTACTTTTTAAATCGGTTACTCATGTTATCTACAACAGTAGAAATTTTTTGAAGCTTATAGCTGGTTAAAAATAGCCTTGGGCTAAGCATTATCTACAACAGTAGAAATTTTTTGAAGCTTATAGCTTTACACAAACTTTACGACACAACTAATAAAATCTACAACAGTAGAAATTTTTTGAAGCTTATAGCTAAAACCACCGGGCAATTGCACGATGACATATCTACAACAGTAGAAATTTTTTGAAGCTTATAGCTCCTATGTGCTGTTAGGTGCAGTGCTTCTCAATCTACAACAGTAGAAATTTTTTGAAGCTTATAGCTTTAGTTCTCTCATAATGTTGTTTTGTTATTATCTACAACAGTAGAAATTTTTTGAAGCTTATAGCTAAAGGAATAAATGTTGTAGGTGGGCCAAGATCTACAACAGTAGAAATTTTTTGAAGCTTATAGCTGTTTTGTAGCCGTGAAGTAGCTGCATTTGAATCTACAACAGTAGAAATTTTTTGAAGCTTATAGCTTATAATTCTTGATTGTTTTAGGCCTTAATCCATCTACAACAGTAGAAATTTTTTGAAGCTTATAGCTGTTTAACGGAGATGGTTTACTGTTGGCCTCATCTACAACAGTAGAAATTTTTTGAAGCTTATAGCTGTTTTGTAGCCGTGAAGTAGCTGCATTTGAATCTACAACAGTAGAAATTTTTTGAAGCTTATAGCTTATAATTCTTGATTGTTTTAGGCCTTAATCCATCTACAACAGTAGAAATTTTTTGAAGCTTATAGCTGTTTAACGGAGATGGTTTACTGTTGGCCTCATCTACAACAGTAGAAATTTTTTGAAGCTTATAGCTTAAAGACTTAGCTGCAGAATTACGAGCCATCTACAACAGTAGAAATTTTTTGAAGCTTATAGCTACAAGCGCTAAACATGAACCACTTCCGATTGTTTATTCAATATGTCAAAGAACGTGCAAAAAGCAACAGTTGTGCCGAAACACAACTGTGCCAATTTATTTTAAAATTTTGAGGTTTTTAAACCTCCGTTGCTTGAACAAAAGATAGCCACTCGGCATTGGTTATGGCTAACTTTAATTTCTTTAAGTCTTTGGTTTGTTTAATTTGCTCAACCACCCACAATCCTTTTCGTGCAATGTTATTTGCTCCATTGGCATCAGCATTTTGTGGTAAATAAACCGGGGCTTTTCTGCTATCAAAAAAGTATCCATTTTCATCTGCAACAGGAGATATTAAATAATCAACCTCGCTGTTGGTTATGCTATTGCGCAATTGTAGGGTTAACTTAAATAAATTAAGCAGTGCTTCTAAAAACGCTTTATCAGTTGTATTGGTTATTTGCGCTTGTAAGTTGCTTTGGTTATAATCTATTTGATGCTTGTTAAATAAGTTTATAAACTCTTGGGTTAGGTTTACTTCTTTGTTATCCCATTGGTTATTTTTTTCTTTGTTTCGGTAGGTTATTACCCTATCGCCATAAGTACAAACTGTCCAATTGGTTTTAATTCCTGCATCTTTATTGGTAAAGTTTTTATAGTTAAAACTAAACTCAAAATAGTTTTGGTTTTTATTAAACCTAATGGCATCAAATTTCTTAAAAAACGCTATGGCTTTTTCTTGGTTCTCGTACTTAGTATTAAACAAACTAACAAAACCTGTAACCGGATCTATTTTACTGGTATTCCAAGCTGGTACGTAATATAAAAATCCACTTTGTTTGCCTAATTTTTGAAAATTAACAAACTGGTTTGTAAGCTGTAATGCATTTAAAGAGCCACCAACCTCTGTTGCTTCAGCCTTTTTATCTACGTAGTAGTTTAGCTTATCAATCAGCATTTTTTCAAATTTTTGGTACACTTGCTTTTCTACTTTTTGCCTACCACGCATAAAGCCGGTATTTAAATCCTCGAGCACCACAATGGCATTATATTTTACCATTAGTTGTGTTATTTTATGTATTACTTGGCTTAAATAACCTTCTTTAAGTTCTTTAATGTTCTCGATGGTTTTCCAATTTTTACGGGCCTCGTCTCTATCTCCCTCCTTGGTTGCTAATAAATTATGATAATTGATGCGGTGTTGTTGGCCGTTGTATTCGTTTACTATTTCGTTTAATGAAAACTGCTCAACGATTTCACCCTTAATATTAATTACGGTTAAATACAATAAATGACGTTCGCCCCTATCTATTCCAATAATATGCGAAATACCATTTTGTTGAATAAATTCATTTACATCTAAATTTATATTACCTGTACCATTGGCTTTAAAGTTTAGTGTAATTGGCACATGAAACTGGTATTTATTAACAGTAAAGCGTTTATCTTTTACAATATCGTAATCAAAAGTGCTTTGCTTTTTGGGGTTTAATAAATTTTTGTTGTTTATGGCCTCATGCGCTTTGTGTACAATAGCATTTTCGGGTTTAATACTAGCCTTGCGGTAAAATACTTCTGCTTGTCCGTTAAGTTTATAAACTACATTTTTAAGGTTATTCTCATCAAACAACATACGCCAATAAAGTGTATGCATATTGGGTGTACCTTTACTGTTTGGCGAAAAATCTTTGTTATAAATTTTAAATAGATACAATTTTCCTTCGTCAACCAATTGGTTGATGTATTTATGTGATACTTTTTTGAAGTTAATTTGATACGCTTGTTGATTTATATGCTCTGTAAAATCGCTAAAATTACTATACAATTCTGAGGGATAAAACTCAAATTTAAATGCTTTAAAGTACTCAATTGTTCTGAGTTTGTAGTAATCGATAAACTTAACTAAATCAGACTTTGAAAAGTTCTCGTTAGGTTTAGAATAAGACTTCCGTTTTCTTATTTCATTAATTTCTGTTGGTAAATGTTCGTTCTTAAGAGCTTCCAACACTAAGTTCTCGCCAATATTTTCTCCATCCTTTTCTTTTCTACCATTCTTTTTAACTGTAACTCCGTTTATAACCATCAAATTCTGAACATCTTTACTAGGATCTGCTGCTTGTAAATAACTCATCTTTAAAAGTGCATCATCAGAACTAAGAGGTGAAGGTAAGTCTCTAAACACTTTATTGTGTTTCTTATCCATAATAGCTAGGTAGTAGTTTCCTTCTTTTTCTAACAATACAGAGGTGTTCGCTTCCTCCTTATTTGCATCCCATCCATCTAACAATGTACTATTTTCAAAGTTCAACTTAAACTTTTCAAGACTATATGGTTTACGCGTAACATAGTTACGCACTTTGTTATACATTGGTGTTATCTGGTCAAGCGTATTCCAAATTTTATCCAATTCGCCATAAAACTTATCATCTTTTTCAGGCTCATTGCCTTTACCTAAAAGGGGTTTAACAAAGTGTTGTATGTTTTTAATGGAATCAAGCAATGCCTTTAGCTTCTCTATTGCAGCTTGGTCTTGTACTAGACTTTTGTTGTTCGAGTAGCTATTTAATAAATTTTGAGCCGCATCATAATGCTGTTCGGTTAAAGTAAATAAATCGGGTTGGCCTTGCGTTTCATTTCTACCCAATAATTTAAAATAGTCTTCTACATTTTTGTGCAAAGAAGCATCAGGCAACAGGCGCAAAGCTTCATTTAAATGAGCAATACTAAAACTATCAAACCTTTTAAAATATTTGGCTTGCTCCTGCTCATACTTCTCTGTATCTGGCTTTACTTTACCTTTATAGTTAACCGTAAACTCAGCATAAATAGCTTGTTGAAACACAGACCATGTACCAAACATTTTTTGCGAAATATCCGTTAAGCCTAAATCGTTTTTTAAATAAACTTTATCTAAATCAAACGTATTTAACTGGGTAATTAACTCCGGTAATGTAGTTATGTTATTATCACTTACATCAAAAACATATGTTTTTAACTCTTGGTATAGTTTTTCTACTGCTTCTAATAAGTCTGTGTCGGATGTAAATTCCTCTTGTAAAAAAGAAATAGTGTTTCTATCGCTTAGTATTTGTTTAAAAAGAGGTTTTAACCTACCAATTTTATCTTCCTTTTTGGCTATTTGATTGTGTAAGTTAATGTATTCATTTAAACCTTTAATTTTCAATTTACCATCATCAGAAACATAACCACCTAACAAATAGTTATATTTATCAATACCAATTTGGGTTAGGGTTTCATTAAAGTAGTTAAGTTCAAACATTTCACTTACATCATTAACTTGAATGTAAGGCTCCAAATTTATCAGCAACTCAGGCAGCTTATCTTTTACAGGACTATGCATCACTTTTTCAAATAATCGCATGTTGTCAATAAACTTTGGTAAGTTTTGGTGAATTAACCTGAAGGCTATTGCAGTTGATTTATCTTCGGGAACATACATATTTGCCCTATTCTCATGAAAACCGGTAAAATATGTTGTAAAGTTCTCGAAGCCTTTAACCAACAACAAATCATCGTTATTTGAAACAAAGTTTATTAAGTCTTCCTTTATTAATTCTTTGGCAAAAAGATTTTTAAACTTGTTTCTTATCTCACTGTTTGGGTGCTTTGAAAAACGCTCAGAGATTTGTTTTCTCAACTTTAGTTGCACATCTTCAAATTGCTTTTTCTGTGTATCGTCTTTTTGGGCAATCTTATACAAATAAAAATACTCATCAAGCCCTGTTAAGCTTTGTCCATCAAGTGCTATGTTTATAAAATACTTGTGATAATCGTCAATAATCTTCTTAACTTTTTTGTAATCCTCGGCACGTTGTTCATCCTTGTTAAGAATTCCATTTTTTTCGATGTAATAATCTGTTTTTCCTTGCGGAATTAATTCGAACTTTAGTGTTTTGGATAATTGATACTTGTTGGTGAATTGGGCTAATGTTTTCATAAGGGTTTAATTTTAAAGTTTGTAAAATGATAAAAATAAAACACAAATCAAAAACGTTACTTCGCAACCTATTTGCGAACTGATTAAAATTTCACCACCTTTATTTTAAATCTTAGAAAAAATCAATCACCAACCAACCGCCCCAACACCTCATGGTAATACGATAATATTCTATTTTAGTAATTCAACAATTCGTTAAAGGTTTGTTTAACAAGCTTAATGTGGTTTGGGTGTATGCTGCCCAATTTTTGTTTGAGTCTGCTTTTAGATAAACTTCGTAAATGAATTATCATGACCTCCGAAGTTTGTTTTAGCCCATTTTGTTCGTCTGGCTCTAATATAGGATTACCCTTGTAGTTTTTAATTTTAGAAGTAATTGGGCAACATAAAACTACCGGAGCAAACTCGTTGGCCAAATTACCGCTAACAATTAATACCGGCCTAAATCCGTCTTGCTCACTACCCTCTGTTGTATAGAGGTTTGTATACCAAATTTCACCTTGTTTCATTACAAATCGGCCAATTGTTTTGCGTATGTTGCCATGCCTTCCTCTGCCATTTTTAACACATCTGCATCTTCCCCCATTTCGCGGTACGACTTAATGTAAGCGGCTTTGTTTAACTGCTCCAGATAAAGTCGTAATGCCTTTTCTATCAACTTGTTTTTGGGCAAGTTTAGTTTATTGGCTGCGTTTGTAAGCTCCTTCAATAAATCATCGGGTAGCGTACTGGTGAAAGTAGTCATATTTTTAATTCATAAATATGAATCGAAAATAAACCCAAAAACGGTATGAAACAATTGCTCAACCATTTAATGAGGTATCTACATCAAAATATGACAATGAATACGGTAATTAACGTATGTATTTGGGAACTGTAATTGGGCAATTTTGTAGGGTAAAAAACAATATCCATATGAAAAAATCTGTATTTACATTATTAAACTTATTTGCGGTTTTGGTTGTGCAAGCACAGTGGCAAAAAGTAACCACGCCATCTACAGCGCAACAGGTATTAACCGAAGGAAATACCATTTATTTGGGTGGTTATGGTGCGGTATCAAAATCAACAGACAATGGTGCTAATTGGACAAAAATTGATAGTGGTATTGTATCCAAGCTATCAAACTGTACCGGCATTATTAAAGTGGGAAACAGATTGGTGGCCTCTTACGGTGGCAATGGAAACCACTATGTTTATTACTCTGATAACAATGGCGAAACATGGAATTTAGATACTGCCAATTGGGCTCCTCCTATTGTTGGTAATGTTCGTCCTTTTTCGCGCATTACTTTAAACTACAAAAACACCCATACCATTTGTGTACTAGAGTCGAATTACATTTTATTTAAATCGAACACAGATAACCAATGGAGCAATTTAAATCCACCGGCATCACATCGCACACCAAACGCCATACACATTAGTGGCGATACCATTTTTTTGTTTCAGTTACGCACCATCGATTACACCTGCGATATTGTTTATACCGTTAGCCTGGGTAATAATTGGGAAACATTAACCCAACGTAGTAATATTAATGTGCGTGGCGTACCTTATAAAAACAAACAAAACAATAGCATTTATGTGGGTTTGGTTACACGTGCAGGCGAATTTGACGAAGCCATTTGGAGCAGCAATAACAACGGCTTACAATGGGATACCTTAACAAACAGAAACTTTGGTACGTTAGATTTTTTAACCGGATTATGGGCTGATGGAAATTTACTTATTGCTACTTTTAATGCCACCAACCGCGATACTGTAAACAAAGTAATGATAAGCGAAGATGGCGGCACAACTTGGTCCAACATAACCGAGAACCTAATGGGCTTGGTTCAATTTAAATTTCAACCCATACAAAACCCAACCGTAATAGGCAATAAATTATGGATTACCCAAGGTGGTAATTTATATTGGCGCAACATAAACAACAGCACCGGAGTAAACGAAACAACACCAAACCATGAGTTTAATATTTACCCCAACCCTGCCTTAAACAGTTTAACAATTAATGGTGCATTTAAAACCATAAGCCTATTTAATACGCAAGGTCAACAAGTTATAGAAACACAAAGCAAGGCCGAGTTTGACCTAAGCAATTTACCAACCGGAGTTTACTTCGTAAAAATTACAGACCACAACCAAAATGTAATTACCAAAAAGGTGGTTAAACAGTAAGAAATGAACGCCCAGCTTTTGTTGAGTTTAATTAAAAAGTTACTCTAATTTTCTAATTAGAAAATTAAATTGAAATTTTGAAAGTAGACGTTATGAAGTAGTAGCTCCGCAACCCAAATAGTTTAAAGACAAAAGAGGCTGTATTCAACCAAGAAAACAGCCTCTTTTTGCGTATCCTTATTTAACAATTGAGGATTTATTTTTTGGGGATTCGATTACTTTTTCAACCCTATCTCTCTTAAACGTTCATCTAAATACTCGCCTGCTGTTATCGGTTCGTATTGTAATGGGTTTTCTGCAGTAACGCAGTTCGTTAAACAATCTAATTTCATGCTGCTTTTTGGGTGCAAGAAAAACGGAATGCTGTAACGTGATGTTCCCCATTTTTCGCGAGGCGGGTTAACTACCCTATGTGTGGTTGATTTTAGTTTATTGTTGGTTAAACGTTGCAACATATCGCCCACATTTACCACCAACTGATCTGGCAATGCCGTAATTCCTACCCATTGGTTTTGTTTGTTTAATACCTCTAAACCTTCGGCCGATGCACCCATTAACAACGTAATTAAGTTAATATCTTCATGCTCTGCAGCACGCACTGCGCTTTTTGGTTCGTTGGTAATTGGTGGGTAATGAATAGCCCTTAAAATACTGTTACCGTTGTGTATTTTTTCATCAAAATAAAACTCATCTAAACCTAAGTACAATGCTATGGCACGCAACATGTATTTACCTGTTTCTTCTAACCGTTTATAGGCTTCTTTACCCAAAACATTAAATTGAGGCAACTCATTTACACTAACATTATCAGGGTATTCGGCTTTAATTGGGTCGCCATCATCAACCCACTGGCCAAATTGCCAAAATTCTTTTAAATCGCCTTCAGTTCTGCCCTTTGCGTGCTCTTTACCAAAACTGGTGTAACCACGTTGACCTGCTAAACCCGGCACTTCATATGTTTCTTTTTTATCTGCACTTAAAGCATAAAACTGCTTTACTTGCTCGTATAAATTGTTGCTTAACTCATCACTTAAAAAATGACCGCGCACTGCCACAAAGCCAATGTCTTCGTAGGCCTTGCCTAATTCTTGTACAAATGCAGCTTTTTGTTGTGCATCTCCCTTAATAAAGTCGGTTAAGTTTACCGATGGAATTCCTGCGTTACTCATATGTTTGGTTATTAAATTTTCAATAGATTTTGAGGCTAAATAAGCCTACAAGTTTAGTAAATTAGGATTATAATTTTACTGAGATAGGTTATTTACTTTTTTGTTTTTGTTTGAAAACAAATCACTGAACTTATCAAACTCTTTGCGGTAATATAAACCCACACCATTTGTATTAATGTTTCGGTTATAAATTGGGTCGAGTTGCGCTCTGGAGAAGGCTTTTGCTTTAATGCTTCCGGTACGCGTTAAGTTGTATTGGGTTAAAAAGTTTTGATAGGTATTTATTGGATCAATACTGGCCTGTATTTCCAAACGGTTATCCAACATGCGTTTTGATGCAGATACAATGGTACGCCCTCTTACAGATTCTGAACCCGTGTGGTAATCAACATTTACATCTAAACCAGGTATTAACTGTTGTATAAAATTGGTAGCTTGGGCAGATACAAATCCACTTAAGGTATTGTTAACACCGGCAGTTAAATTAGCAGGACCTGTCGAGTTTTGAACGTTGGTTGGTGTAAAGCGGCCAAACAACATTAAGCTGATAACTTGCTGTGTCATTAACTCGTTTTCGTTGCGCCAAACACGCAAGGTGTTTTGTAACTCCGATACGGTATTGCCCGGCAACGATCCATTAACATCAGATATATTCATATCAAATTTAATATCCGGGCTTAACAAACTTCCTTTTACATATAACAAACACTCTACCGGAACACGTTGCTGCTTTAACGATTCACGTTCGTCATTTGTAGCACCAGCCACAATATCAGCCACAGTTGTTCTTACGTTGTATGCTCCAACAATGTTCATTTGCCCTGCAATTGGGTCACCCGTCCAACTAATTTTACCTCCCGGTTTAAGTGAGAATTTTTTGGTAAACAAATTCATGGCCGTAAACTTATAATCACCTTCGCTTACCTCAACTTCGCCATACATATTAAACTGCCCACTGCGTGTTAATTCCAGTTTGATATCACCTGTGCCTCTACCCCTAATTTTATCGCCTTGTTGTTCATCAAGCACAATATTAATCTCTGCATCTTTGGTTACATTTAGCATGCAATTAATGGCAAATCCACTAAGTGTGCCCGAGCGTTTGTAATTACCTTTAGCATTCACAGAGTCGCGACTAACAAAATGAATCAAACCATCTTCACTACCACCAAAACCGCTGCTTAAAGGTATATTAATTACCGTGCCTTTTGTACCTTTAAATTTTGCATCCAACAACAAATCACTAAATGGTCCTGTTAAATTTAAAGCACCATCAACATAAGCTTTTCCGTAAAACAAATCGTTGTCTTTAGAGCCCGTGTTTAACAGCTGAAAATCTTTTAAATCTGTAAATTTCAGGTTTGTTTTAAAGTTAGAAAAATTATTGTGTGTAATTACTCCGGCCAATGTTCCTCGGTGGTCGTTAATGTCTCTTATTTCTGTTGGGTTGATGGTAAGCACCTGCTCATTAATGTTTACCGATGTACTAAACGAATAAATGGTTTTTAAATAATCAACCATTAAGGTTACACCCATAAAATCTACATTACAATCAAACTCAGGTTTAGCCAAACTGCCGGTTAATTGGCCATTGGCACGCACATTACCACTTAACAGTTTGATGTAGTCTTTAACAAATGCCTGAAAAGAGGTAATATCCGATTCATCAAAATTAATGGTGAAATTTAATGCTTCATTTTTGCGTGATAAATCATAATAACCACCAATTTCTAAATTACGTAACTTGCCTTTAACAGATCTTATAAAAGCCATTAAGCGGTTTTGATCATCGGCATAACTGCTTAACAACCTAAAATCCCCAAGTGTATCTTTATCTAACGAAAGCTCTGTAATCGTGGCATCACCCCCTACCACCAAACCATTATTTTTGGTTGATATGGTAACATTGCCATTTAGTAAACCATCGGTTAAAATGGTAAGTTGAGGAACCAAATCATTAATTAAATTTAAACGAATATTGGCCGCATCAATTAACATATTATGGGTTGAGTTAAAACCATAAACACCGTTTACTAAAATAGTTTCAGTGATATTTCGTGTTAAATAAAAGTTGGTAAAATCGAGCCCAACATTGCTGTAGCACAATGAGCTTCCGCTGCGTATCACAAAATCGCCCGAGCGGAATTTAAACTTACTAAAATCAAATACCGTGTTAATTTTACCATCGCTAAAGTTAACGTTAGCCTGGGTGTTGGTGGTAAATAAACTGCTGCTATCGTTTACCAATAAAATAACCTCGGCATTGTTTTTATTTTGGGTGATTTTTACGGCAGCATCTTTTGCATATAAGGTGTCGTTAACCAACAAACGATTAAACGAAGTAAGTATCTCGGCATCCCTACCTTTTTCTTTGGTATGTTTAATTGTTATTCCCCTAATGCTGGTTTTACCATAACGTAATCCGCCTAAGTAAGCATTGGCAAACCATTGTTGGTTGTTTTCGTTAAAAGCACCTTTAAATTGTGCGTTACGTACTTCAATTCCCGGAAAATAAAGTTCGTTAAAGGGATAAAGCGTTTTTATATTTAACGTAAAATCAAAGTCTTGTTTTTGCCTAATATTATCTGCCGGCTTTTTAAAATATTCGGGTATAAGTTGATGAAGCGCCACATCTGCCGCATGGCTTAACTCCATAAAATTAAACTCTCCTTTTATCTCGGCATCTATGTTATCTGTTTTTAACTGAAGGGTTCTTTTGCCACTGTTGTTTATTGAATTTAAGTACACTTGTTTAATGCCAAACAAATCCTCATCGCGTGCAATACTTAAATCGGTAATGTTTATCTGCCCTTTGTTTCTGTCAATATCCTTAAAAGCAAAGTTCATGTCAACATCAGCATTAACTGTTAAATCGGCTGTATCAAACCCAAGTGGTTGTATATTGGCATGACGAATTTTTGAGTTAAATGCATACCTTGTAATGTCTTCCGACAAGTCTACATCACCACTAAAACGTAAATTTAAATTGGCATCATCCACCAACAACTCTGCCGAAATGAGTTGCTTATTTAACTTACCTGCAAGCGTTATATTTTGGTATTGATAGCCATAAAAATCGAAGTAAGTAACATCTGCATTTAACTCTGTTAACATGGTTTTAAAATCAAACCCTTTGCCCGAAACATTGGATACCGCGCTAAACTTACCAAACATTTTTTGGTCGAGTAATTTACCCAAATCAAAATCTTGTACATTAACTTTACCCGAGTAGGTGTAGTCGTCTTGGTCTTCGGCAATCTTCATATTAATGTCCGAATCAACATTACCCAAGGCCGTGTTAAACTTTCCAAACGCCACAAAATCGGAGTAAAAACCGGTATATCTACCTTTAAATTGAATTAACCCAAGCCTGCCTAGTTCTGCGGCCAGTGGCATTTGTGCCAAGTATTCAATATCTGCTTTTGAAGCCGTAATTTGTTTAACTTCAGCATCAATAAACGTATTGGCAATATCCGGTAAACCATTTAAATCGGCCGAACCTTTAAACAATCCGGTTTGACCAAATTGTACTTCTAAATTTTTGGCTTCCAGGTTACTTAGGTTTCCGCTTGCCCTACCTTTAACTTTAAACTTGTAAGGAAAATCAGTTAAGGCCTCGGCAAAATAGGCTACGTCTTTTAAATCAACCAACGATTGATTAAGCCTAATGTCCATTTTTACATCTTCATAAAAATTACTGAACGCATCGTAACTATCATACCGCATGCCATAAAAATTGCCGGCTGTGGTGTAAGGTGTGCGCAGCAATAGGCTATCAAACAACATGCAGGTTGGCGAAATAGTGGCAATGGCTTCAATATGATTGGCCTTAAATCCACTGCGCTCTTTTAAATCTAAATGACTAATTTTAAAGTGTAACGAATCTTCTATGATGTAAAAATCTTCGGCCTTTGCGTTGATGTTGTAAAAATATTCATCGTTGGGGGCAAACGCTTTTCCCCAAGTTGAGGTGTCTGTTTTATTTACAAACCTAAAACGTGCGTTCTCTAATGTAACCTTATCAAAGTGCAAGGTAAATGGTGGACCAACACTTGGTATGGTATCATTTGGGTCGAGGATGTTAAACAGCACATCTATGTTAAAACTGCTGTCTTCGTAAAACTTAATATGGCAATACGCATCGGTAACTTTTACGTTGCTTAACCTAAACTGAGAGGAGTCTAACTTAAAACCGGCAAGCTTAAAATTAAGTTTACCTACATAAAACAAAGTATCGTTTTTATGGTCGCCAAACAATACCTGTTCCAACTCAAAAGTTTGCAAAGGTTTGTAGTTTATGTGACCAATACTGATTTTAGTTTTAAATTGCGCGCTTAAATAATTGCCCAACTTACCGGTAAGCCAGTTTTGGAAGGAGTTGCTATTAAATAATGCATAGGCTGTGCCAAGCAAAAGCATAAGCACAAGCAGCAGGGTAACCGATATGTATTTTAAAGTACGCAAAAAGGTATGTTAGCAAAAATAAGGATTACAAATTTTGAACCAAACAAATATTACCATATTAGCCATTGAGTCATCTTGCGATGATACGTCTGTTGCTATAATAAACAACGGAAAAGTATTGAGCAATCTTGTAGCCGGGCAACAAATACACGAACAATACGGTGGTGTGGTACCCGAGTTGGCCTCGCGTGCGCACCAGCAAAACATAGTACCTTTGGTTGATGTAGCCCTAAAAAAAGCAGGAGTTACCACAAAAGATTTAAGTGCAGTAGCCTTTACTGCCGGGCCTGGTTTAATTGGCTCATTGATGGTGGGATGCTCGTTTGCTAAAGGATTGGCATTAAGTTTAAACCTACCTTTAATTACGGTTCATCACATGCAGGCGCATATTTTGGCGCATTTTATTGATGACCCAAAGCCTGAATTTCCGTTTTTGTGCCTAACCGTAAGTGGCGGACATACACAATTGGTGAAACTTACCAATTATTTTGAACAAGAAGTAATTGGCAAAACCATTGATGATGCTGCAGGTGAAGCATTTGATAAAGCGGCTAAAATATTGGGTTTACCCTACCCTGGCGGACCATTAATTGATAAATACGCTAAAGATGGTAATCCGTTGGCTTACGAGTTTCCCATATCCAACATGCCCGATTTAGACTATAGTTTTAGTGGTTTAAAAACTTCGTTTTTATATTTTATACAAAAGCAGGTGGCACAAAACCCCGATTTTATTAGCCAAAACCTGAATGATATTTGTGCCAGCATACAACACGCCATTATTAAACAATTGATGAAAAAGTTGATTGCTGCTGCCAAACAAACCAACATAAAACAAATTGCCTTAGCCGGTGGTGTATCTGCCAACAGCGGTTTACGTTTGGCGTTGGAAACCGAAGGCAAAAAACGTGGTTGGAAAACGTTTATCCCCGACTTTCAGTATTGTACCGATAATGCTGGTATGATTGCCATGGCCGCACACTTTAAATACTTGGCCGGAGATTTTGCCACACAAGAAACTGCGCCTTTTGCGAGGTAATTTTGGTTGACTAGTTGATTGGTTGATTGACCGAAGGTGCAGACCGAAGCGTCTGTATTTGGGGCTTCGCTTAAGAATTTAGATTTTTTTCCTATGCTACAGTGCTATATTCTTTGTTTTAATTGATTGTTAAACCCTGCAAGGGTTGAATTTGCATAGCCCCGAATGAAATTCGGGGATGATGATGTGACCATACACCAACCCCAAGTGGGTTGAATGTGCATAGCCTCGAATGCAATTCGGGGATGATGATGATGATGTGACCATGCACCAACCCTGCAAGGGTTGAATGTGTTTTGGGTTTGATGTTTTATACCCCACTTGCAATTTTGTTTGCCTCATGTTACTTTCGGCAGTACAACGTACAACTATTTAAACGCCATTTATGATACGAAACATAAACCTGAAACACTTCCTACTTTTAGTTTTAACAACCATTGTTTCGTTAACAACAAAAGCCGACTCTTGGCTTGAACCCACCACACAAACCTTTTTTTCGGACAACAAACAATACATGTTGGTGATTAAACCTGCGGTAGTGCCACTAAAATACACCGCATGGAAATATTACAGCCAACAAAACACTACAAGAAGCAAACGTAAATCGCGAAAAAAACTGCGGTTTATGCAAACTATTACTGATAAAGACACCACATTGATTCCATGTATGTCTGCGCTTTATAAAATTTCAAACACCGATACGCTTCTAATTTGGGAAAAGCCAATGCTGAATGACGTTTGTCCTGTTAATGCAATTGTTGCTAACGATGGGTCTTCTGTTGCAACTATAGACAATTGGTATTCGCGTGGTTATGGGGCAAACGTGTTTGTAATATATGATGCCAATGGAGAAACAAAGCATACCTACCAATTGAACGATTTTAGCCCATTTCCTTCAAATGAATATTTCACCTCTGTATCATCTTTACATTGGTGTGGTGGAGCAACTTATGTTCACCCGTTAAAAATTTCACTAACCTGCATTAACCAACAAAAACAAATCCGTTCTGTTATTTATGATGTGCAGTTGATGAAATGGATAGACACGAAAGAATAGTCCCTCTAAGTTTTCGCGCACGTGCAGTGCGTGTGTCTTTTAACACCAACCCAATACCAACTATACTTTTTCACATCGTTTCTTAAACAAAATTGAATAGTTTTATTACGAAGTTTAGGAACAAAGTGTGAAGTTTTTTACACGATGGTTTTATAAGGATTTTTTGACAAGTTAAATAAAGTGATTGGGGCTAAAATTTTTGTAAGTTTGAAAAAGATTTAAGACCTAAAAACATGTTCAATGCAATAGAAATAGACAGAATTAATTTAACGATAATGGGTGTTAAGTTTTCTGACTTAAAAACATTAGAAAGTACAGCAAGCGCATTAGGCAGTAATATGTTTGAGGGATTTAAGCCAACACCTAAAGGTGTAGAAATCATAAGAGACTATGTAATTGGAAAAATATCACTAGCTGAACTTGTGGCATTCGCTAAACAAAAAGCCTACGTATAACTCATACGAATACCATTTAGTAAAACAGCATGTAGTACTTCGCAATTACAGATTGCTATTAAAACAAATAAATTAATATTGAGTTTGTTTAAAGCCCATAATGTTTTACAACACATTTTTTAATCAACATGAAACAAGCAATCATACTCTTTTCAATAGTCTTGGTATTTTGGGGTTGTACAAAAACAAATCAAAAAGTAAAACTCGAGAAAATCATCTTCCATACCTCAAGTTGTTTTGGTAGTTGCCCGGTTTACCATTTGCAAATTGATAACAACAAACAAATAAAACTGCATGCTGAGCGGGTTTATAAACAGCCTAGCGACTTTGGTTATTTTGCACTTGACTCTTCTAAGATGGGTTGTTTTACCGGCTCAGTCAGCGATACCGTTTTTAATAAATTAATCGAGGAACTTAGCAATATAGGTCTTGACACCCTTGTTTTTGATGGAGTTGATTGTTGCGATGGTTCTGTAATAACCATGATTGTTTATTATAACGGCAAAAGAAAATTCTTGAAATCAATGTTTCCACCAACACAAACAAATCAGGTTATTGAAACGCTTTACAACATTTGCGAAAAAAGTACCTTAACACAAACACCTCAACATTTCAGTTTAGAAAAAGAATAATACACCGAATTACTGTTGAAGGAAGTCATTATTTCATTAAAGTTCAGCTAACTGTTAAAGTATACCAACACTTCGGTGTTCAACATTCAACATTCAAAATTCATTATTCGATATTTAATCCGTAATTGGTCTCTCCCATTTCGAAACGCAGTTGAGCGTAGCTATTTTCGAATTTCGATTTTAGAATTTAGAATTTGTATTGACATCCATCTCTTATCTTCCTTCAAAGGAAGACGCTTGATTTTCGTTTACAAGTTAATTGACCGCAAGTACAGACCGCAGCGTCTGTATTCATGTTTTATTATCATCCGAAGCTTCAGTGAAGGATGGCTTTCATTAAAGTTCAGCTAACTGCTAAAGTATACCAACACTTCGGTGTTCAGCATTCAAAGTTCATCATTCGATATTTAATCCGTAGTTGGTCTCTCCCATTTCGAAATACAGTTCAGCGTGGCTATTTTCGAATTTCGTATTTCGTGCTTCGAATTTACAATGACATCCATCTCTTATCTTCCTTCAAAGGAAGACGCTTGATTTTCGTTTACAAGTTAATAAACTTTCACATGATAGTTTCCGCTATCATTTATTTCATTAAATTTCAGCTAACTGTTAAAGTATACCAAAACTTCGGTGTTCATTATTCAAAGTTCATCATTCGATATTTAGTTCGTAGTTGGTCTCTCTCATTTCGAAACACATTTCAGCGTGGCTATTTTCGAATTTAGAATTTAGAATTTCTACAGACATCCATCTCTTATCTTCCTTCAAAGGAAGACGCTTGATTTTAGTTCGTAGGTTGATTGATTTTTAAATATTAAATGCTGAATGAAAGTTAATACGGCTTTTGCATTTGTAGTTTTACGCATATAACGTTACTTTCGATTAACCTTAACCAACAATACGCCTACTTATGAAAAACGGATTTAATTATTTTCTTTTATCAGCCTTGTTTTTTGTGGCTTTTTTAGTGGTTCAGTTTACTACCATTTATGGCAACCCCGGCTGGTTTAATTTTTTTGCATTAATAATAGCCGTTACTTTTTTAATTAGCGGAATGGCACAAATAAAAAAGTAAGGTTATGATTGGTATGGTAAGGCCATTTCTAGTTGTGAATTAACTTGCCTTAACTTACTTCCGGAGAACAAAAGTATAACCTGTGATAAACCCCTTAAATCAATTTAAATCCAGCCTAAGTAAAAGTTAGAAAGAAACGTTAGACAATTAACGGGCACAATACATGAAAAAAGACTTAAACAGAAATACTCGTGGAATAAATCACTTTTTACATTTAAAAAGTGATTTCGAAAATGATTCTGAAAGACTATTTAATAGTCTTCCTTTGTTCCATCGAATTATGTATTTAGACCAACCTAACCCTTGGGTTGAACAGATAAATAGA
>CAZRVA010000041.1:3166-19238 GCA_964603255.1 uncultured Chitinophaga sp. | reverse complement strand
GTTAAAGAAGACGAAGTAGTTGAGTTTAAAGTAACCGAGTTTAACAAAGAAAACAAACGTATCGTTGTTTCTCATACCGCTCTTTGGAAAGCTGATGCTGTAGAAGAGAAAAAGGTTGACGAGAAAAAACGTACTGACGATAAAGAAAAAGCAACTAAAGCTGCTAAAAAATTAAACGATAGTAACGAGAAATCTACTTTCGCTGATGTTGAAGGCTTAGCTGCTTTAAAAGCACAATTAGAGAAAAAAGACTAATTAGCTGAATAACTTTAAAATCCCGACCATGTGTCGGGATTTTTTTTGACCTTTTGTTTTGGTTTCGTTGTAATTAATTATGTTTGAAATATGAACTATTGGTTAGTAAAATCAGAGCCCTTTAAGTACAGCTGGGAACAGTTTGAAAAAGACAAAAAAACCTTTTGGGATGGTGTACGCAATTACCAGGCACGCAATAACCTAAAAGCCATGAAAAAAGGCGATTTAGTAATGTGGTACCACAGTAACGAAGGAAAAGAAGTGGTTGGTATTGCCAAAGTTGTAAAAGAGTTTTATCAAGACCCCACCACAGAAGATACAAACTGGGTTGTGGTTGATTTAGCTCCTTTTAAAAAGCTGAAGAAAACAGTTACCTTAGAGCAAATTAAAGAAGATAAGCGCTTACAAAACATTGCTTTGGTGCGCCAAGGTCGCTTAAGCGTTTGCCCACTAAAAGCAGAAGAATTTGATGCCATATTAGACTTATCGGAAACAAAATAATAATCAGCCTACTAAATTGAAACTAGTTTTCGATATTTGAGGCTAATTAATTACCCTATTATACGCTGTTTTACCACACAGCACAGTGAGGTGGTAAAAGAAACATGAACACAAAAGTTATCCTAGAAAAAAAACAATTCGACATTACCATTGATAGGTTGTGTTTTGAACTGATTGAAAAACACGGTGATTTTTCAAACACAGCCATTGTTGGACTTCAGCCACGGGGTATTTATTTATCGCGCAGAATACACAAGCGTATTGCTGAGATTTTAAATTCAAAAAAATTATTGTATGGCGAATTGGATATTGCTTTTTATCGTGATGATTACAGAAGAGGTAACGAGCAAATTATTCCCAGTGAAATGAACATTTCGTTTACCGTGCAAGATAAAAACATTGTAATTATTGATGATGTGCTTTACACCGGACGTACCATAAGAAGTGCATTGGATGCGCTAACAGACTTTGGCCGACCCAATAAAGTAGAACTATTGGTTTTGGTGGACAGACGCTACAGCCGTCATTTGCCTATACAACCGGATTATACAGGCATATCTGTTGATACACGTGCCAACGATAAAGTGAAAGTAGAGTGGAAAGAAAATGCCAAAAACGATTTGGTACATATACTTACCAATTAACCTAAGCCAACAGAAACAAAACGAATTACTCAACCAAACAGCATACGCAACGCAATGAGCAAAAAGTTTAGTCAACCACACCTTTTGGGTATTAAAGACATTACCCGCGATGATATTGAACTGGTATTTGAAACGGCCGATAATTTTAAAGCTATTATCAATCGCCCAATTAAAAAAGTTCCTTCGTTGCGTGATGTAACGGTGGCCAATATATTTTTCGAAAACTCAACACGTACACGTATTTCGTTTGAGTTGGCTCAAAAACGCTTAAGTGCCGATACCGTTAACTTTGCAGCATCTTCTTCATCAGTTTCAAAAGGTGAAACCTTGATTGATACCGTAAATAACATTTTGGCCATGAAGGTTGATATGGTGGTGATGCGCCACCCTGCTCCCGGAGCTTGTCAGTTTTTGGCCAAGCACGTAAATGCGCAAATTATAAATGCCGGTGATGGCACCCACGAACACCCAACGCAAGCTTTATTAGATGCTTATTCAATAAGAGAAAAGTTAGGTGAAGTAAAAGGGAAAAAAGTTGTTATTGTAGGAGATATTACACACTCACGCGTGGCTTTATCAAACATCTATTGCCTGAAAAAATTAGGTGCTGAAGTTATGGTTTGCGGGCCAACCACACTTATTCCAAAACACATAGAAAGCCTTGGCGTAAAAGTAGAACACGATTTAATGAAAGCCTTAAATTGGTGTGATGTAGCCAATATGTTACGCATACAATTAGAACGTCAAGATATTAAATATTTCCCGAGTTTGCGTGAGTACAGCATGTTGTATGGTTTAGATAAAGAGCGTTTAGACAAATTAGATAAAGAAATTGTAATCATGCACCCAGGACCAATTAACCGTGGTGTTGAAATTACCAGCGATGTGGCAGATAGCAAACACAGCATTATTTTAGACCAAGTAGAAAACGGTGTAGCCACACGCATGGCTGTAATGTTTTTATTGGCAGGACAACAAGGATAAGAGAGCTTGAGTGATGACAGATACCATTAAACCCAAACTTGAAAATGCCGATAAAGGTTACCATTACACCGTAACTCCTGAGCAAATTGAAGCTTACCAAAAATGGAGCTTGGAAGAACGTTTGCAATGGATTTGGGATACCAATGTGCTGTTGAGTAAAATTCAAACACCAGAAGAACGAGAGCTAGCAAGGATAATTAAGTACAAAATGAATAGATAGTATTTTCAATTGAACAACCAAATGTATTAACCTCATTAACCATTTGTTTGTAGCCCCTGCTTTTACTTTCTTTGCTGCATGAATAAAGAAATTGTAGTGAGTGGCATTCGCCCCACCGGAACTTTACATTTAGGAAATTATTTTGGAGCCGTGCGCAACTTTTTAAAAATGCAGCACGAGTATAACTGTTACTTTTTTATTGCCGATTACCATTCGTTAACTACTCACCCCAACCCTGCTGATTTGCACAACAACGTAAAGCAAGTATTGGCCGAGTATTTGGCTTGCGGAATGGACCCTGAGGCTTGTGCCTTATACATTCAAAGCGATTTACCCGAAATACCTGAGTTGTACATGATGCTTAACATGCATGCCTATCTGGGTGAGTTGGAACGTGTAAGTTCGTTTAAAGAAAAAGCACGTACACAACCCAATAATATTAATGCAGGTTTATTAACCTACCCGGTATTAATGGCAGCTGATATTATTATACATAAAGCGGTAAAGGTACCTGTGGGTAAAGATCAAGAACAACACCTTGAAATGGCGCGTACTTTTGGCAATCGTTTTAACCGCATGTACAACATGGAACTTTTCCCCGAGCCACAAGCGTTTAATTACGGCAGTGAGTTGGTTAAAATTCCGGGCCTACAAGGTGGCGGAAAAATGAGTAAAAGTGATGGCGATAACAACGTAATTAATTTGGTTGATTCGGCTGATGCCATCCGTAAAAAAATGAGTAAGGCAGTTACCGATACCGGACCAACAGAACCCAACACTCCTCCTACCCAACCGGTTCAAAACTTGTTCGATTTAATGAAAGTGGTGTCTACCGAAGATACGTTAAAACACTTTACCGATGCGTATGCCAATTGCAACATTCGTTATGGAGATTTAAAGAAACAATTGGCCGAAGACATGATTACCTTTTTAACACCAATACGCGAAAAAATTGATGCCATTAAAGCCGATGAAGCTTATTTGGCCAAAGTAGCTAAACTGGGTGCTGAAAAAGCCCGCGAAAGCGCATCAAAAACATTGAACGAAGCCAGAACTGCTATTGGGTTTAAACGTTTTTACTAAAATTATGTAAACCTTAAGCAAGAAAATGTATAACAATACTTTATTTTTGTTTGATATTTGTACCTGCTTATTAAGCACAGCACATTGAAAAAAATAGCACACATAACACTGTCAATTGTATTAGCTTTTAGCATTGTGCTTGGCTATACGGGTGTTACTGTATACAAAATGGTGTGTGCGGCAGAACAAGGAAAAGTTATTGTTTCGGTAGTTGATATTGCGGATGAATGCGACCACACCTCATCTCACCAAGATGATTGTTGCTTACCAATTTCAAAGAAACAAAAACCAAACGCCAAAGCAGTAGATTGTTGCGACCACAGTTACTCGTTGCAAAAAATACACGATACTCCGGTAACGCAAAAAGAAAAAAACAGCACCGAACATCACCTAAATGTTTGGCAAAATTTTGTAGCCATATTTTATTTACCATTTGTTTTAAATAACGAAGCTACAAACATTGTATACCACTCGCCCCCGCTCAAGCACCAAAGCACAAGTAATTTCTTAAGCCAAATTCAGGTTTACCTCATTTAGTAGTTTGTTATTTTATTACCCAGCGCACATCCAATAGTGGAGTGTACCTTACTAGTATAAATTTTAACAAACTAATTTCATGAAATTTAAATTATGGATAACAACAATTATCCTCTTGTTTGCAGTTAATAGTTACGCGCAAATAAAAGGAGTAATTGTAGATAAAAACGATGTTTCGGCATTGGTTGGAGCCAGCGTTTATTGGCTTCAAGCCCAAAAAGGAACCACCACCAATGCACAAGGTGTTTTTGAATTGGCACTTCCTGCAAGATTACCCGACACCTTGGTGATAAGCTATATTGGCTATAAAACAGATACCATTTTAAACTTAATTAGCGATAAAGAACTAGTGATTCGCTTAACACCATCGGCTAGTTTAAATGAAGCTGTGGTGGTAGATCAAAAAGCAGCTGTTACCTTTAATATGATAGATCCGTTTAACAAACAAAGTTTAGGAAAAGCGGAGTTGAAAAAAGCAGCATGTTGTAACTTGAGTGAGAGCTTTGAAACCAACCCAACAGTTGATGTAAATTACAGTGACGCGATAAGTGGCAGCAAACAAATAAAAATGTTGGGTCTTGATGGTTCATATGCACAACTTACCAAAGAAATGTTACCGGGAATTCGTGGGTTGAATACCAACTATGGCTTCTCACATATACCGGGCACTTGGGTTGATGCCATTGAAATTACCAAAGGCGTTGGTAGTGTTGCATTAGGTTATGAAAGCATGAGCGGACATATCAACGTTGAGTTAGACAAGCCGGAGAAAGCCGAGCGTTTATTTGTTAACTTATTTGCTGGTGATGCGGGTAGATTAGAAGCCAATGTTCATGCTAAACATAAGTTCAATAAACGCTGGAGCACCTTATTATTAACTCATGCCAACAGCACTTCCATTCGTAACGATTTTAACAAAGATGGATTTTTAGATATTCCTGTTGGTTATCAATACAACGTATTAAACCGCTGGAGATACGACAATCCCGGAAAATTGTTGGCTACATTTGGTGTGCATGCAGTGTATGACGATAGAATGGGCGGTCAAACCTCGTTTAAAACCAAACAAGAAAACGACACAAGAAATATTTATGGTGTAAACATCAACACCAAACAAGTAGAAGCATTTGGTAAAATAGGAATTGGTTTTGCCAATCAACCCTACAAATCATTAATGATTAATACCTCGGCAAGGGTGTATGAACACAACTCCTATTACGGATTTAAAACCTACAAAGGCAACGAACAAACCAGTTATGCCAACTTAACTTACCAAAGTATTTTAGGAAGTACCGATTACAAATTTAAAACCGGTGTAAGCATGCTTTACGATAAGTTTGATGAAACCTACAACGATTCAAACTTTAGCCGTACCGAAGTAGTTCCGGGTGTTTTCGGTGAATTAAACTACGATATACCCGGCAAGGTGAATATTTTAGCAGGTTTACGTGGTGATTACCACAACATGTTTGGTTTGATGTTTAATCCACGCTTGCACATTAAATACAATATTTTTAAATATACCGTATTTAGGGTTAGTGGCGGACGAGGCATGCGTGTAGCTAATCCGTTTATTGAAAATGCAGCATCAATGGCCAGTAGCCGTAATGTATTGGTGCTTGAAAAACTAAATCCTGAGGTAGCTTGGAATTATGGTACCTCCATAACCCACAGTTTTAAAATTGGTAAAGGTAACACCACGGTTTTGGTTGATTTTTATCGTACTGATTTCGAAAACCAAGTTATTGCAGATTTGTATACCAACCATGCGCAATTGCTGTTGTACAACTTAAAAGGAAAATCGTACAGCAACAGTTTTCAAACCGAAATTATATACGAGCCTATTAAAAAACTGGAGTTACGTGCCGCATACAAATACCAAGATGTTAAGGCAACTTACAATGATATTTTGTTAACCAAACCATTGGTAGCTAAGCACCGTATGTTGTATAATATTGCTTATGCAACTAAATTTGATAAATGGAAATATGATGCAACGCTTAAATGGTTTGGCGTGCAGCAACTAATATCTACCGCTGATCAACCACATGGCTTGCATACGTCAAGTACATCACCAAATTATTACACCGTAAATGCACAAGTAACACGTGCATTTAAAAAATGGGAAATGTATGTTGGCGTAGAAAACTTGTTTAACTACATGCAACATCACCAAATTGTTGATGCAGCTAATCCGTTTGGTAACCATTTTGATGCCAGTAATATTTGGGGACCAATTATGGGCCGGGTATTATACACCGGTATAAGGTGGAGTATTAAATAATAAAACGTAAAACTAAATAACTAAAAATAACAACTATGAAAAAATTAATGATTGCCCTTGTGGCCATGCTAGCTTTAACACTAGGCGTTAAAGCACAACAAACAACAGATAGTTTAACCTACATTAAAGATGGTATGGCTGTTGCCAAAATTAAAACCAGTGCCGTTTGCGATATGTGTAAAGAAACACTTGAAAAAGCAATGGCCTACGAAAAAGGCGTAAAGAAAAGTGACTTAGATGTTGACTCGAAAATTTTAACGGTAACGTTTGATCCTAAAAAAACAACGTTGGATAAAATTAGGGTTGCCATTACCAAAACCGGTTACGATGCCGATAGTTTACCCGCAGACCAAAATGCCTACGACAACCTAAATGCTTGTTGTAAGAAAGATGCGGTTCACTAACTACCTATCTGATTTATATGAATTTAAAGCGGGTGTAGCATACAAATGTTACACCCGCTTTATTTTATCAATGCAATTGCCAATTACATTAAATATCCACATGCTTCACTATTTGCTTTTAAAATGATAAACTTGTGCTTTAAGTAAGCAATAAACGAACTATGCATTTAGCAATTGCCGGAAATATTGGATCTGGAAAAACAACCTTAACAACCCTACTCTCTCGTCATTATAAATTTGAACCGCATTATGAGGATGTTGAAGACAACCCGTATATCAGCGACTTTTATGAAGACATGCAACGTTGGGCATTCAACCTTCAGATTTATTTCTTAAACAGCCGTTACAATACCTTGCTACAATTACAAAAAGGCAAGAAAAAAGTTATACAAGACAGAACCATTTACGAAGACGCTTTTATCTTCGCTCCTAACTTGCACAGTATGGGGTTAATGAGTACACGCGATTTTGAAACGTATCAAAAAATGTTCGAGTCGTTAAACCAAACCGTTAAAGCGCCTGATTTATTGGTGTATTTACGTGCATCGATTCCCAGTTTGGTGAACAATATTCAAAAACGCGGAAGAGATTACGAAGACAGCATTAGGCTTGATTATTTAAGACGCTTAAACGAGCGTTACGAAGCGTGGATTAGCAACTACAAACACAAGTTATTAATTATTGATGTAGACAATTTAAACTTTGCTGATAAACCTGAAGATTTGGGTGCTATCATCAGTAAGATTGATGCAGAGATAAACGGATTGTTTTAATCCCAAAATATGAATTTAAGAAGAGGCTTTTTCTGCGGAGAAAGCCTCTTTTTTTGTAGAATAATGTCACCCCTTCGGGATTGGGTTATCTTACTAAACAGCTATTTAACAATTTATTATCGGGTAAGAACATGGACAAAATCAACCCAAAACAAAACAGGCTGCTTCATAAAAGAAACAGCCTGTTTTATTAATTCAATACTATAAAAATTAGTGTTGGTGATCAGGGCCAAACACCTCGGCACGGTGACCAAAGTGGTGGGCAAATTCTCTGATTTCAGCAGCGATTTCACTGTTGTTGGTGGCACGCTCATAAGTATCACCAAGGGTTGCTAAAGTTTGAAACATGAACAAATTCATTTCTTCTACGTTCATTTCTTTTGTCCATAAATCAATGCGCAATGCATTTTGTTGTAATCCATCCCAAAGACTTAAAATAATAGCCTTAGCTTCTTGTTTACCTTCTACATCTGCATCATCTGCATTCCATTGAATTTGTACCGGTAAGTTTTCTTTATCTAAAGAAACGGTAAAGTTTATGTTCGATTTTTTTACAATCTCGTTGTTTTCCATAATCATTATTTTGTGCGGGTGCGAATATAACCCCATCATCAATATCATTAACAACAGTGCAATTAAAAAACCGAATGTATAAGCAATATTTATAATCCTTTAAAACGCTTCATTAATACCAACTTGTAACTATTTTCGGCATCAATAATCAATATTGCTTTCATTTTTTGCGCGCGCATTTCCATGTTATTCAATCCCATACCACGCTTTTCTATGGGTTTAGCTTGTCCGTTATTGGTTATCTCTAGCCTTATGTGATTGGCTGTTATACTCAAATTAATATTCACATTTGTAGCGTTGGCGTGTTTGGCAATATTGTTTACCGCCTCTTTAAATATTAAATAGGTGTTTTGACGTGTAATCAAATCAATTGTTTGATTGGGGTTAACCACATCTTTATTAAACGTATATTGAATATTTGATGCATCAAACAAAGAACTTAAATACTCATGCATCCTGTCAATTAAATCCTTCACCGAATCGTTTCTGGTATCAATACTCCATATTACATCGCGCATGTTAGACACGGCCTTACGACTGGTTTCTGCTATCTGTAATAACTCCGGTTGTTTGCTATTATTTTTTAACTGAAGCAATTCGGCTTGCATGCCCACAGCTGTTAAAATACTGCCAACCTCATCATGCAAATCACTTGATATTTGTAAACGTAACGCCAATAATTTTTTCAACTGAAAAATCCTGATTCGATAAAACGCAACAACACTTCCACCAACAAGCAGCACTACCAATGTAATAAACCACCACTTGGTATAAAATGGTCCATCAACCTCAATTTGCAAATTATTTTGCATGGCGTACCAAATACCTTTGCTGTTACACGCCTTTACCATTAAAGTATAATCGCCTGCTTTTAGCTCAGACAGTCGTAAATAATTCCTATTTCCAAGTTGTATCCAATCTTTATCAATACCTACCAATTTGTAGGCAAACATGCATTTTTCAGGGAAGTTATAATCGGGCATACCAAACTCAAACTCAACCATTTTATTATCACTTGGTATAAATAGTTTTTTTAAGTTTTTGGCATAATAAGTAGCTTGTTCTTTTTTACTATTCAACACAAATATAGAAGACAGTACGGGTTGGTGTGCAGCATATGAAAAAAGTGTTTTTTCAGCACCATTTACCACATTATATCCATTTACGGTTCCCATAAAAATTTGCCCTTTAGAGTCGATAAATGTTGCTCCATGGTTAAACTCGTTTGAACTTAAACCTTGATCGGCCTGTATGTTTACAAAGTTTTTAGTTTGGGTATTAAAAATGGAAAGTCCGCCATAGGTACCCAAATAAATTTTGTTGCCCGACTTTATAATAGAGGCAATTTTATTATCGGCCAATCCGTTTTGGGTTGAGTAATGCTTAAATGGCTTGTTATCTTTTAAAATATGCACTCCATCGCCACCGGTGCCAACCCAAATTTCATCTTGCTCGTCATCAAAAAACAAACTATAAACTTGCTTACTTTTAAATGTTAGTTGTTTTATGAGTTTAAAATTTCTATCGCAAATAAGTAACCCTTGCGATGTTGCTAAATAAAAATGATTGTTCTTAAATGCAATTTGCGAAACCTTTGCTAGGTTAATTTCATCCTCGCTGTTGTTAATGTAAATTTTTACATATTGCTTGGTTGCTAAATCAAAACGAACCAAACCGGCATGTGTTGCCAGTATAAATTGATTGCGTGCACTGTCTACATAAATATTATAAACAGCCCTGTGGCTATGTTTGTAATGATTGGGAACATAACGGGTAAGTTTTTTGTTTTTTAAATTAAACTCACCAATACCGCCACCTTCTGAACCTAACCAAAGTTTATTTTTATAATAACACATGGTGTAGGGTATGTAGTTATGAATAGAATCGAGAATGAGTGGTGTTATTCTTTTGTCGTTTAAGTTATTGCTTATTTTAAACAAGCCATTGTATCCGGCAAAAATTAAGTTACCTCCTGGCAGTTCGCACATAGCCCTTACGCTAGTATTTACCAAATCTGTTACTCCGGGCTCGGTTGCATAAACATGCGGGTATCGGTTTCCGCTTACATTTATGCGCAACAAACCGTAACTGGTACCTACCCACAAACTATTTTTAAACCTAGCAATGGTTAAAATTTTGTAGTTAGGATCTTCAATTTTACTGAACACATAACTTAGGTTAGTAAAATTATTTGCCCTATCAGCGTAGTACAACTCTTTACCCAAACGTGTTAGCCAAAAACTCTTGTCATCATGATTTAGCATGTAATTTGCGTTATCAAACGGATGTCTGTTCCACAATTTACACTCACGTTTTTCAGGATCAAAACTATACATAAAAATATGGCGTTTGATACTAATACCTATACTTGGTAAATAAAAAATATGATGTAAATCTACATTAAGGTTGTGGTGATAAATTATTTTCTCTTGTAACGTGCTAAAGCAATAAATATCTCCATCATCAGAGTGAAACCAAATACTATCGTTTCCTTGACTGGTAAAAAACATGATAGCGCTAAATGGTTTTCCTGCATCCAAGTTATTGGTTTTGGCTATAATTTCTTTGTCGTTTTTAGCTACCCATAAATAACCGTTACTACCACCAATTAAAATTTGGTTGTGATGTGTTTTCTTTAAATCGCGACACCTAAACTTAGGGTTTACCTTACCTTTTGCATCGGGTAGTAAAATTTGCTTCAAACTATAATTTGATACATCAAAAACATACAAACCACTTTCTGACGAAACCCATAATTGATGATTAAGCACCGCCAAACTATGTATGATTTCGGAGCCAAGTTTATGTCCGGGTATAATTTTATCGAAAGCTACAAACGACCGTCCATCAAACCGCACCAAACCGCTGTAAGTGCCCAGCCAAATCATACCATCCTTGTCTTCTTCTATTACTTTAACACCGGTACTTTTTAACCCTTGACTACTTCCCCAAAAACGTGCATTGCTGAATTGTTGAGCAATTGCAGGGTACGAGAATAACAGAAAAAACAACGCAATGGTGCGTACAAGTTTTAGCATAGATACAGGGGAAAGGGCTTTTATTTTTACCGAATGTATAAAACTTGATTCAGCAATACAACATAATTGCAGTTAAATATTTTGTTTAAGCTGAATAAGAAAAGACTTTACATCATTCAATTTAGCAATTACCTCAGCCCTACTTGCCGAGTGTTGGTCTTTTCGAAGCGCCTCTTTTGCACCATCCAAGGTGTACCCTTTTTGTTTTACCAAGTAATGAATGTACTTAATAAGCTCTATATCTTTCAAACTGTACTTTCGTGTGCCTCTGTCTGTTTTATGAGGCTTTAAAGCAGTAAACTCTTTTTCCCAAAACCTAATTAATGATGTGGCCTCTCCTATCATTTCGGCAACCTCGCCAATGGTGTAGAATTTTTTTTCAATTTGGTCGGACATACTTAGAAGTTAGATGTTGGAGGTTAGAAGTTGGATATCTAAATATGAAATATCATTAGTCAAACGATTGTGTTGGACGTTCGGCAATTTCACGCATGGCTGCGTAATCGGTCTCTGTTAAATCGTTAAAGAAGTAATTAATCGGATTTATTTTATTGCCATTTTTAATTACCTCGTAATGTAAATGCGGACCAGAAGATAAACCAGTGTTGCCCACATAACCAATTAACTGCCCACGCTTTACCCTTTGCCCCATTTTAACTTTGCTCTTATACATGTGCGCATACAAGGTTTTATACCCAAACCCATGATCTATTACCACATGATTTCCGTATCCACTTGCGCCATCCGGTGCAGGAACTACCCTACCATTTCCTGTGGCATAAATGGGTGTGCCCGTAGGTGCAGTAAAATCTATACCGCTATGCATTTTGTATGTTTTGTAAATGGGGTGTAAACGGTAACCAAAACCTGATGCCATACTGCGTAAGTTCTTATTAGTTACAGGTTGAATAGCAGGAATAGAAGCTAAAAACTCAGTTTTATTCTCGGCTAACTTAGCCAATTGCTCCATCGATTTGGTTTGAATAGTTACCTGCTCGGCCAAGGCATCTACACGTTGATTTAGTGCTTTTAAACCTTCACTATTTGCATAACCTTCCAAATCTTTATAATCATTTACAGTTGCTTTTCTGGTATCGTAATTAATCGGATCTGCCTCAAATATTGCCCTGTAAACACTTGCATCCCTTTCTTTTAATTCGTTTAAGGATGCATAAAGCTTATCAACTTTTTTGTTTAATAACTTGGTTTGAAGCTCATAATTCTCCAACTCACGCTTTAATATTTTCTCTTTTGGCGAATCGATGTAATAATAGGCCACCAACAGCAAACTTGCACCTGCCACTATGCTTGCGCTTAAAAAGCCAAACACGCGCAGCACAAGGGTGCGCACACTTATTCTGGCTTTCTCAAAATCTAAGCTATGTGGATTGTAAAAGTATTTTATTTTTGCCATCCTAAATTGTTAGTGGAAACTTAACTATGCATGCCTATTTTTTAACATGCAGAAGGCAAAAATAACCATTACACTTTTTAAATCAACCATAAATAAAACAAGTAGCTGATATAAAGATACATGACAAGCGCACAGATAAGACAACAGTTCCTCGATTTTTTTGCTGCTAAAGGGCACCAAATTGTTCCATCGGCTCCTATCGTTGTTAAAAACGATCCAACCTTAATGTTTACCAATGCCGGTATGAATCAGTTTAAAGACTGGTTTTTAGGCAACGAAACACCCAAATACAAACGTGTGGTTGATACCCAAAAATGTTTGCGCGTAAGTGGTAAGCACAACGATTTAGAAGAAGTGGGTGTTGATACCTACCACCACACCATGTTTGAAATGTTGGGCAACTGGAGTTTTGGCGACTATTTTAAAAAAGAAGCCATTGAATGGGCTTGGGAATTGTTAACTGAAGTTTACAAATTACCTAAAGACCGTTTATATGTTACCGTGTTTGAAGGTGATGCCAAAGAAGGACTTGCGTTTGACCAGGAAGCGTTTGATAACTGGAAATTATGGATTGATGAAAATCGCATTTTAAACGGAAATAAAAAAGATAATTTCTGGGAAATGGGCGATACCGGACCATGCGGACCGTGCACCGAAATACATGTAGATTTGCGCACCGATGCGGAGCGTGCTTTGGTTGATGGTGCTACATTAGTAAACAACGACCACCCGCAAGTAATAGAAATTTGGAACAACGTATTTATGGAGTTTAACCGTAAAGCCGATGGTTCTCTGGAAAAATTACCTGCGCAACACGTTGATACCGGAATGGGCTTTGAGCGTTTGGTACGCGCCATTGAAGGTAAATCATCTAACTACGACACCGATGTTTTTGTACCTACCATTCAATTTATAGAAAAACACTCGGGTGTTAAATATACATTTGGCGACAGCAAACAAGATGTAGCCATGCGTGTAATGGCTGATCATATTCGTGCCATTAGTTTTGCTATTGCCGATGGACAATTGCCAAGCAACAATGGTGCTGGTTATGTAATACGCAGAATTTTGCGCAGAGCCGTGCGTTACCAATACCAGTTTTTAGGATTGAAAGAACCATTTTTATGCAAATTGGCCGATGAAATTATTGCCGAAAGTTTTAAGAATGTATTCCCTGAATTGCACCAACAAAAAGACTTTGTGGTAAAGGTAATAAGAGAGGAAGAAGTAAGCTTTTTGAAGACGTTGGGTAAAGGTATGCAGGACTTACACATTTACCTGACCTTGCAAAAAGTTCCAACACAATTAGTAGAAGGTAAATTTGCGTTCGAATTATACGATACATTTGGATTCCCTATTGACCTTACAAGATTAATAGCGTCTGAATATGGCTTTACCGTTGATGAGGCAGGCTTCGAAGCTGCGTTGCAAGAACAAAAAGCACGCTCGCGTAAAGCAACCGAGTTAACTACAGATGATTGGGTGGTTATTGGTGAGGAAAATCCTACTGCTTTTTTAGGGTATGATGTTAACGAAGCGGAAATCAGCATAATTAAATACCGTAAAGTTAAAGCCAAAGGAAAAGAAAGTTACCAATTGGTATTCAACCAAACACCTTTTTATCCTGAAGGTGGCGGGCAAGTGGGTGACACCGGAAAAATTCGAAATGCGAATTTCGAAATTCGAATCATAGACACGAAAAAGGAAAATAACTTAATCATACATTTTGTGGAGGAATTACCGGAGAGTTTTGAAGGTGTTTTTACCGCAACAGTTGATGTTGAAAAACGTAAATTAACCGAAGCCAACCACAGTGCTACGCATTTGTTACACGCTGCTCTACGAAGTGTTTTGGGTACACACGTACAACAAAAAGGCAGTTTGGTAAACAGCGAATATTTGCGTTTCGACTTCTCGCATTTTTCGGCCATGACAGCTGAAGAAATTGCAAAAGTAGAACACATCGTTAACCAAAAAATTAGAGAAAACATTAGTTTGGATGAGCGCAGAAATGTGCCGATTGCAGATGCGCAAAACATGGGCGCCATGATGTTATTTGGCGAAAAATATGGCGAAAGCGTTCGTGTAATTACATTTGATGAAAATTACAGTCGTGAGTTGTGTGGTGGTACACACGTAAAAGCTACCGGCACTATTGGTGCATTTAAAATTGTTAGCGAAAGTGCTGTGGCTGCAGGTGTACGCAGGATTGAAGCCATTACATCAAATGCCGTTGAAGAGCTAACCAACACACAATGGAACTTGGTAAACGAATTAAAACAGTTGCTAAGCGCTAAAGATTTGAAAAAATCGATTGAGCAATTGGTAGCCGATAAAGCAGAGTTATTGAAGAAATTGGAAGTGTTTGAAAACGAAAAAACCGCCTTGTTAAAAGGAAATTTAAAATCCGAAATTCGAAATTCAAACGGAGTAAACACATTAATAACTAAGGTTGATATTTCTTCTGCAGAGCAATTGAAAAACTTATCATTCCAATTAAAAACAGAAGTAGAAAACTTATTCTGTGTATTGGGTTGCGAGTTAAATGGCAAGCCTATGCTTAGTGTTATTATCAGCGATAATTTAGTGGCCGACCAAAAATTACACGCAGGAAATATTGTTAAAGATTTGGCTAAAGAAATTCAAGGTGGCGGGGGTGGACAACCATTTTATGCAACAGCAGGAGGAAACAATTTAAATGGTTTACAAGCAGCTTTAGCAAAAGCGAAAACAATTATTTAACTGATATAAATAACTATTAAAAGCTGTTTCGTTTATTTAAAATGAAGCAGCTTTTGTATTTAATCTTAATTTTGAATCATGACATTAGAAGAACAATTTGAAGAAGCATCAAAGCGTGTGCATACCTTATCGCAACGTCCAAGTAACGATATTTTATTAGACTTATATTCGTACCACAAACAAGCATCAGTAGGCGATGTACATGGCGACAAACCCGGTATGTTCGATTTTATCAATGCAGCAAAATACAATGCTTGGTCAACCAAAAAAGGATTAACACGCGAACAGGCCATGCAACATTATGTTGATTTGGTGAACAGTTTGTTCAAATAAAAAGCTACAAATCATGCACAAAAAAAACATTTGGATAATTACGCTGCTTGCAGCTGTTATAGCTGCTTGTGGCGGTACAAAAACTAAATCAACCACAAAAAAAACTACAGATAGAAACACCCGTTTGTTAGAAAAAGGCGTGAGTTTTTTTGCTTATGGTCAAGAACCATTTTGGAATTTAGAAGTGTATGATGGCAAAGAAATAAGGTTTGAAGGCATGAATAATCAATCATTTGTTCATCCTATTAACAATGTATTTCCAACCGATAGCCAAACGTATTTTTTAA
>CAZRVA010000041.1:0-3066 GCA_964603255.1 uncultured Chitinophaga sp. | reverse complement strand
GATTCATACCAAATAAATAACACCACTTTGTTACTTACCAACAAAGAAGGTATTACGTGCGAATTCACCCAAACCAAATAAAACACACTAAATCAGCAAATTAAACATCAAACTATGGCTTATTATTTTGCCCACCGAAACCAAATTTTATGTTTAATTTCGCACCTTATTAGCATTTAGCATACATGAGCATTGATTACGATAAATACGAAGCAGTTATAGGTTTAGAAGTACACGCACAAATGCTTACTAAAAGTAAAGCATTTTGTGGTGATGCGGTTGAATATGGTGCTTCGCCAAATACATTAGTTAGTCCTATTAGTTTAGGTCACCCGGGTACATTACCTGTACACAATAAAGAAGCTGTAAAAAACGCAGTTAAATTAGGTGTGGCTTGCGGTTGCGATATAGCCGAACACAATTATTATGCACGCAAAAACTACTTTTATGCCGATTTACCTAAAGGATACCAAATTTCTCAGCACACCACGCCAATTTGCGAAAACGGACACATTGATATTAAACTAAAAGATGGAAGCGAAAAGCGCGTAGGTTTAATTCGTATACACATGGAAGAGGATACCGGAAAAAGTATGCACGACCAAGATGTGTATGATACACTAATTGACTACAACCGCGCTGGAACTGCCTTAATTGAAATGGTATCGTTACCTGATATTCGCACTGGCGAAGAAGCCTATCAGTTTTTAACTGAAGTGCGTAAGTTAGTTCGTTACCTAGGCATTTGCGATGGTAACATGGAAGAAGGAAGTATGCGTTGCGATGCCAACGTTTCTGTTCGTATACGCGGAGCTAAAGAGTTTGGTGTAAAAGTGGAAGTTAAAAACATGAACTCGATACGTAACGTACAACGTGCAATTGACCATGAGATAAAACGCCAAATTGAAGCCATTGAAAACGGAGAAAAAATATACCAAGAAACACGTACGTTTGAGGCCACAAAAGGTATAACCATTGTGATGCGTACCAAAGAAGGTGCAAGCGATTACCGTTATTTTCCTGAGCCGGATTTACCACCTTTGCACATCACCCAACATTTTATTGACGAGGTAAAACACTTGATGCCACAATTGCCAAAAGCGTTGTTTGCCAAGTTTACCAACGAGTATGGTTTAAGTGAATATGATGCAGGTGTATTAACAGAAACAAGAGAAGTAGCAGAATATTTTGAAGCCATTTTACAACATACCAACAACACCAAAGCTGCGGCTAACTGGGTGATGGTTCAGGTAAAAGGTTACTTAAACGAAAACGCAATTGATATCAACGAGTTTGTATTGAAACCTGAGCAAATTGCTGAAATTATTTTGTTGATTGACGAAGGCAAAATCAGTAACTCGGTAGCTACACAAAAAGTATTTGGCGAGTTAATTAATCAACCCGAAAAAACTGCTTTACAAATTGCCGAAGCATTAAACTTAATACAAGAAAGTAATAGCGATGAATTGCAACAATGGATTGATGCAGCCATAGCTAAATACCCTGAAAAAGTTATCGAATACAAAGGTGGCAAAGTAAGTTTAGTTGGTTTATTTATGGGCGAGGTAATGAAGTTAAGTAAAGGCAAAGCCGATCCTAAAGTAGCCAGCCAAATGGTTAAAGATACGTTAGATAAAGCTTAATAAGTTTATACCGGTTTGAGTTAGGATTAAAATCTGACTCCAACCTCAAAGCACATTAATCATGAAAAACATTTTAGTAGCAACACTTTTATTATTAACCATTGCTTGCACGCAAACTGAAGAGAAAAAAGGCTTTTCGGTGAAAGGTATTATACGTAACCTTAGTGGCACACAATTAACTTTACAAGAGTTAACACCAAAAGGTTTGGTATTTATTGATTCGGCAACAGTAGCTGCTGATGGCTCTTTTGAGTTTAACGGAAACATTACCGAACGTACATTTTGCGTAATTCAAATGAACAACAATGCTGCTGTTTTGGTGGTTGATTCGATGGCTGAAATTGTAATGAGCATTGATGCAAACAAGCCTGAGGAGTTTACTATAAAAGGAAGTGCAGAAACTGAAAAACTAAAACAGTTGTTAAAAGTTAACAACAAATACATGCAAATGGTGCAAGCTATTGAAGGTAAATATGCCGAGTACGGTGATAACATTCCGCCTGTAGCTGTTCAAGAGCAAATTCGTGCCGAGTATGATAGCTTAATGAAAGCGCGTGAAGTAGAAATGCAACAAACCACCATGCAATTTGAAAACTCTTTGGTACCATACTTTGCAACCAACTACTTAATGCCACAAGCCAACTTCGATTTTTTAAAGCAAGTTGATGCCAAATATTTTGCCGAGTTTTCTAAAAGTAAATACGCGCAAGAGCTACACAAACGCATTGAGGTGCTAGGTAAAACTGCGGTTGGCAGCGTTGCTCCTGATATCGTATTACAAGATCCATTTGGCAAAACCATTTCACTTTCAAGTTTACGTGGTAAAACTGTTTTAATTGATTTTTGGGCAAGCTGGTGCCGCCCATGTCGCGAAGAAAGCCCGAACTTGGTAAAAGCATACAACAAATACAAAACACGTGGCTTTGATATTTTTAGTGTGTCGCTTGATGATAACCGAGATGCCTGGCAAAAAGCCATTAACGATGACAAGTTATTATGGACACATGTAAGTGATTTGATGAAATGGAATTCATCGGTGGTTAACTTATACAACATCGAGTCTATTCCGTTTACCGTGTTGATTGATGCTGATGGAAAAATTATTGCCAAAAATTTACGTGGTAAAGCTTTAGACGAAAAACTTGCTGAGATTTTAAAATAACCAACCCTGTCAGCGGTTATTAAACCTGATAGAGGTTATTTAATAAAACAGAAAAGCGCTTAACATTGGGCGCTTTTTTTGTACCCAACCCTCAGGTCAGCAAGCCTCAGAGGAATCAGACCTTTATTGTTAAGATTTTCATTCAACCGTACTTACGCGTAATGCCTCTAACGGTTCCGTAAATCAAGATTTAAATCATCCAAAAACAAGAATTAACCTAAGGGTGCTTAACATTAACTTAACTTTTACGTAATATTGAAA
>CAZRVA010000040.1:1587-19590 GCA_964603255.1 uncultured Chitinophaga sp. | reverse complement strand
CAGATTTTAGTGCACTATTAAACCCCATTCGGTGTTTTGTTAGTCGACAGCCGAACACAATCGATTAAGAATTTGTAAATCATTAATTTTAACAAATTTATGAACAAATTCTAAATCGGGGTTAGCCCAACTTTTACCAACTGCATTTATTTTAATAAATTGCGATGGTAAATGCCGATATTCTTGAATATGAAGTGGATATAAATCCGAATCTTCTCGGCATAAATCAAGTAGTTCGCTTTTAAAAAGCTCCTATTGATCAATTTGGGCTAAATTTTTGTCTAAATATTTTGGCACTAATGAAAATTTCATATATTTGCCCCCTCAAAAAAGTAAATAAAAGAAGAAATGAAAGCAGATATCCATCCAAAAAATTATAGAATGGTAGTGTTCAAGGACATGTCAAACGACTATTCATTCTTAACTCGTTCGACTGTAGACACTAAAGAAACCATTAAATGGGAAGATGGTAATGAATATCCGTTATTCAAGTTAGAGATCTCTCACAAGTCTCATCCGTTCTTCACCGGTACTAACATGTTAATTGACACCGCTGGTCGTATCGATAAATTCAACAAACGTTACGCTAAGAAAAAATAATTCGGTTATTTTTTTAACAATATTGCAAAAGCCTTCCAATATGGAGGGCTTTTTTTATATACTCGCGGTATGAATGTGATTTTGTTTGATGGTAAAAATCGCAATAATTTATTGCCCTTTACTTTTACCCGTCCGGTTGCCGAAATAAGAATTGGTATTTTAACCATTACAGAAAAATGGGCCAAATATGCCGGTGTACAACCTTCATTTAAAACTCAGGATTATTTAAGTGTAAAATATCCGTTTGCAGCTGCTCAAAACAATTTAATGATTAATGGCAGCGTTTGCCCAAATCATTTACTTTGGAGCGAAATAACCCAACTTAAAACAGGTGAGGCATTATATTTAAGAGATACCTTGGTTGCATGTAACATCACATCGGGTGAAGTGCCTAATTTTTCGGAAGACCAATTTACACCCGAAACCAAAATTCAATCATCACAAATAGATACCATTGTGGTGAATCATACCTACGATATTTTTTCTAAAAACGGAAAAGCCATTGAAGCCGATTTTGATTTAATTACCAAAGGCCGTGTAAGTGCACCAATATCATCAACCAACCAAACCTTAAACCCCGAGCGTATTTTTATTGAACCCGGAGCCACAGTTGAGTTTAGTATTTTAAATGCATCAACCGGACCAATATACATTGGTGCTGATGCTGAGGTAATGGAAGGTTGTAAAGTACGCGGACCATTTGCTTTGTGCGAACACGGTGGGTTGAAAATGGATGCCAAAATTTATGGACCAACAACAGTTGGCCCACATTGTAAAGTAGGTGGTGAAGTAAACAATGTGGTATTTTTTGCATACAGCAATAAAGGTCATGATGGTTTTATGGGCAATGCTGTAGTAGGCGAGTGGGTAAATGTTGGGGCTGATACCAATAACAGTAACTTAAAAAATACCTACGATGAAGTAAAATTGTGGAACTACACCACCGAACGTTTTGAAAAAACAGGTTTAACTTTTTGTGGAATGATGCTGGCCGATCATGCTAAATGTGGTATTAACACCATGTTTAATACGGGCACAGTTGTAGGCGTTGGCGCAAATATTTTTGGTGCAGGTTTCCCGCGTAATTTTATTCCAAGTTTTGCTTGGGGTGGGGCGCAAGGGTTTGATACTTTTGTGTTAAACAAGTTTTATAAAACGGCCGAAGCCATGTGCGCGCGTAGAAACATTGTTTTTACCGATGAAGATAAAGCCATTACCAAACACGTTTTTGAGCAAACCGCTAAGTATAGATTTTGGGAGAAAGGGAGTGAGTAATCCACTATCTTACACTTTAAATTTGGCTACATTAATGCAGTAGCTGATAGGAGAAATATTTATGTTATTAAACGCCTTTCAATTTTTTGATAGGCGTTTTTTGTTATTTGGGTTTGTTAATTGGTACGGCACAACTTGTTTATTTTAAATATATTTTTAATTTTACTTTACCATTAATAATAAACACTATGAAATTAACACTCATTTTAAACAGCATCATCATTACTTTGTTTTCGGTACTCTTTTTTTCTTGTAATAGGGATAATGAATGTGATACTGTGATATCGCATTATGCAATCGACCAACTAAAAAGCTATACAGATCCAATAGCTCCACTTACTAGTTACGATACATTAAAATTTTTATTCAATAATAAAGATACACAAATTTATGTGGGCCAAGGCGTGCAATCAGGCTGGATAGTGAGATCTGGCAATGCTCCTAATAGGTGTGATAATAGATATGAGTATCTTATCTATACATACAATTGTATTAATGCACCTGGTTATACTTTTAAAGTAGAATATTATCCATACCGTGCAGTTCTCTTTGTTAACCAAGATTTAAATCGGAAGTGCTATTTTAAAAATGTATACGTTGGTGATTATTCAATATCAACCAACGATAGTATTGAGATTAATAAAAATTGGTATAAAGAGCCGCATTATATTTCAAATGGACCAGATACCATGCAATATTTTATGTTATCAGGACAACAGAAAAATCCAGATGTTTATTTTCTTAAAATAAAATTCTTAAATAACGAATTAACCCTAATAAAATAACAACCCTATTACCTTATGAAAAAACTGATTTTACTCCTTCTTTTTGCAGTATTGTTTGTGCTTGCAAATAATGCTACAGCTTCTTCTATTCCAGCAGTGCAACCTGATAGCTTAGTAGATGAATTATTAATTAGAAATTATGCTGAACAAGAATTACACATAAGCCCACAACAGTTTAATTCACTTACCCAGCAACAACGGGCCGGTATTTTTTCGCGTTTACTAAAATGGTTGGGTTTAGGTGGCCTAATTTCAGGGTATGGCCAATACGAGGAGCCGGGCAGGAGAACCGAAGGGCCATACTTTCAGTAACATAATTTACAGATATACAAATCAAAATAAGAGTTTTAGGCTTGTTTATTTGAAATATATTTCTTATTTTACTTCACAATAAATCACCAAAACTCTTATGAAAACATCAGTATTATCTATCATTATAATTAGTATCTTATTAACTGTTTTACTCTCTTGTAATAAGGAAAATAAATGTACAGGAGTGAATTATTCTTATCTCACGGAATCTCAAAAATCTAATACGTTTTCACCTTATCACGGTAGCGATACGCTTTTGTTTTTATACAATAACAGAGATACGCAGATATATGTTGGTCAAGGAGCACAATCCGGCTGGCAATTAGTTCCTGGTGGCGACCCAAGTCTTTGTGATAGTAAATATGAATATCTTATTTATACCTACAATTGTATTAATGCAATTGGTTTCACTTTCAGATTAGAATATCATCCACATGGAATTCTCACTAAGGATGGTAAATCGATGATATACGCTAATTATTCATTTAAAAATGTAAATGTAGGAGAGTACAAAATTTCCAAAGTAGTTAATGATAGTATAAATATTAATGGAATTAATTATTATGAACCATATTACTGGACAAATGGTCCTGATACAGCACAATACTTTATGTTTAACTCAAGAACCAGAGGTCCAAGTGCATTGATTCTTAAAATAAAATACTTAAATAATGAACTAACCCTAATAAAATAACTCCTCACCCACCTTTATGAAAAAACTAATTTTACTCCTATTTTTTGCAGCATTGTTCGTTCTTGCAAATAATGCCACAGCTTCTTCTCTTCCGGCAGTACAATCTGATAGCTTAGTAGATGAATTATTAATCAGAGATTATGCCATTCAACAATTAGGTATTAGAGCAGATGAATACCAATTATTAACTACACAACAACGAGCTAATATTTTCGGACGACTTTTTAAGTGGCTGCGCGGCTTGGTAACAGGTTATGGTAAATACCAAGAATCTAACAGGCGTATGCAGGGCCCTTACATGGTTTTTCAGCATGATAATGGCGATTTGCATGCCCAAATAATAAGCATTCGTAATAAAATTATTAATAAACAAGATGGTTATTTTGAATTATACGCCCACATATTTTCTAAAGCAAATGAAAGTGGAACTTCACCTTGCTACAATAGTAAGTGTAATACACCTATAGTTGCCAAGTGTGCTGCATTTGTGTATATAATTGGATTGAAAATTTTAAATATTGATGAAATAGAATACATGCCAGCCTACTCAAGTGAACGATATGGATACCGAACCAAGGCAGAAGAAATTTTATTAGCGATAAACGCAACTGGGTTAAATAATTTCTTTGATGGGTCATCAGGCTCAAATTTTACCCCATTCTTTTTACCTTCAAATATATTTGCAACAGGCTATGTTTTTTCTAATTTAATAAATAGATCTTATGAGCTAATAAACTTATTAGCGGCTTTTGATATGATACGTTGGCAACATCAACTCGATGATAGCTTAGGTGTAAATGATAACAGCCCAACCATTAATAGCATAGCCGAGAGTTTAAAACAGTCTTATGTTGAGCCCTTATACCGAAGGTGTACATCTGGAGGTTTATTTGCCGTTAACCATGCAAATTACTCCATTATTTGTGCATCGGCATTGGGCAGTGCGGCAGTTGTTTTGGGTAATTGGGGTGGCTCAATGTTGTTTGATTGGGAAAGTTGGCCAAGGCGCTGGGCCAATGTAGCCAATTACCAAATACACGATGTAATGTGGGACGACCCATTAATTTATTTCCCAGGGCTAAAATATCCACCGGGTAAGTTAAGCAAAGCAGGCGGAACTCAGGGTTTTGCAGAAGGCGACCATTATTTTAAACTAACCTTTAATGCCCTTTTGCCTTATATGATTGCGCAATATAACTATCAAAATGGCACACGTACCCACGCTTATTATAAGTATCCAATGCTTGGTTATGATGTAATACCTAGCCCTTTTCCTAAATACATGAAAACCATGATGAAGGACCCAGATTACGATAACCTATTTAGGTGGTATAGGAACATTACCATGCCAAATGGTAAAACACCATGTATTGATGAGAGTTGGAATAATGTGAGCAGCAGTGGTATTTTAGGTATAAAAAATAAAACACTTGTGCCAGACGAATATTTACAAACCTATTTTACACCTAATGCAACATCAATGGGTTTAGCTCTAGAAACAGATATAACCCCAGATTATTTAGCTGCTTTCCCAAAAGTGGTAGATTGGGGCAGTATAAAAAGCACCCAAATGATGGATGGAAATACGGTGTTGCGCAACACACAAACATTTTCGGATACCGTAAAGTCACAACACTTTTTAATTGCACTTAATGAGAACAATATTGCAGATAATAGTGTTTGGCATGAGCAAAGTGATGTAGGACAAATTACACTAAATGTAGATAATGATTATTTATTAATTGACCCTGCAAAATGGGATGGTGCTTATGGTGAAGAACTTACTAATTATGGTCCACATGGTCAGTTTGGTAATCACAATGTTATCTATCACAATGGTGATATAAATTCCTCTAAATCAATTAAATCAACTCCTATAATGCCGTTAATTGATAACTTTTCTATAGAGATGCATGGAATAACATATGATGATGTTGAGGAAGAAAATTATATATATGAAGATACTAGAAACATTTCCTTGTATAAAGAATTAGGATATTGGTATTATATAGTAAATGATAGATGTAAAGATGTAAAGAATAAATATTGCGAAGTAAAATTTAATGGAAATAGTGAATCAGATTTCACTTTAGTAAATAAAAAAGCAAAATGGAATTACCCTTGTAATATAAATGAAGGACGAGGCAGGTGGGGGGTGATAGCAGAAACGGCTGTAACATCAACAACGGCAACTTATAATGCATACCAATATCAACATGGTTCAAATCTATATGATGATGGCTTGTATCTTCAAAAAGATGGTAAAGACTGGGGTTATCACAAAGCATATGCTGTTAAAAGTACCGATAAAGAAAATGTTAGTTTTGTAACAAAATTAACACCATACAGATGTACAGGCCTAGACATACAATCGACTACAATATATAATGATGATGATTATGCAATGATTAAAGTTAGTATTGGTAAGGCCAATACTACAGATAGTTTAAGAAACTACCATATGGTTACTAAAGTCGATAAAGACTCGGTAGCCATAAGTCCAATTATAATTAAAGGTGCTTCTGGTTTTATAAGTTGGGATGATGATACCATTTTAAAAAATGGGTATTGTATGTCGTTTACTTCATTTAGAAAATCAACTTTAAATAATGGCAAACATTTAATGTACGATAATATTTATACAATAAAAGCAGATGATTGGATTGATGCTCATTATCAGTTAGCAGGCAAGTATAAATACCAAGGTTACATAAAAGCGAACACATCAACAAATGTTACATTTTACATGGGCGATGTGGATTACAACTACCCTATGATAGCCAAAGATAAATTGGGTAATATTATACCAAGTACACATGCAGCAACCGACCCTAATAAATACAAGTACATTAAACTTACCGTACCCGAAGGGTTAACCGAATTTACACTAGAACTAGCCGACCCTTGTATGGTTAGTTGCTTTTTTCCGCCAACGGTTATTACAATAGATACTTTTTTTGATTTTTACCAAGGCACTACAGAAACCCTAGGGCACAATTTAGATATAGTAAAAGATAGTGGTGAGTTGCACATACGCGATGGAAGTAAAGTTAGTATTTGCCCCAACTACTATTTGTTTAATAGGGATAGTATTACCATGAAATCAGGAGAAGCTAACCCGCTAGAAAAGTTCCCGTTTTATGCCGCAGAGGTTGACTTGCCGGGTGGTGGCACGGGTATTACAGATTCTGCCTATCTATCGCGTTATGGTAGCAAACGAAGTATGATAATTGTAAACGATTTATCGGCTTTAATTTTAGATAGCGGAAGCTACACCCATGTAGGCGCGGGTGCTACCATAATAATTAAAAAGGGAGGTACATTATATGTTAAAAAAGGCGCAACATTAGAAATAGGAAGCCAATCGCTTAATGGTTATGGGGAGTTAATTGCAGAAGTAGGCTCGTACATTTGTATTGAAGACAGTAGCGATTTGCACTTTTTTGTTACTTCGCCAGATACCAATAACTCAAACATGGTTTTTGTACCAATGGGTGTAAACGAGTCGGTTAATCAAAGTGCAATACAGTCGGGTTTCAGCACTGATGGTCGTTTTGCAGGGGCAGTTAATTGTTTGCCATTATGTTCGTTGTGGTATTATTTAGAAGATTATGGTGTAAATAATCCTGATTTTGGCTCGAATAGCTTGGGTAGGCCTGTCGCTAAATTTGCATTACCTGCTGATACCTTATGCGGTGATATAGATAGTATAATTTATATTAATGCAAGCGCATCATTAAACGAGGTTAAATATAGAATTACCGTAACTAGGCCAGATGTTCCAGATAGTGTTTATTTCAGAAGTCAAAACGGTGCTTATGGTATGCTAACCAACCACGAGCCAATTAATTTAACACCTTTAGGTTTAGGAGCAGGAACAATAAAATTTGAGCTTGTTGTTGAAAATACGTGTGGTGATACAGATTATGTTTCTAAAACCATGTACATACCTGTAGCACCAACGGTAAATTTTGAATTGGCATCTGATACCATTTGTCCGGGATACGGAACCTTATTGGCAGATGGCTCTTTATCAACCAGCGGAATGAGCAACATTAAACACGAGTGGACTGTATTTTTAATTGATACAAATAGTTACACAATAGGAGATACTAACCAAATTGCCTATGGGCAGGTTTGGCAAATAGATTCATCAGCAGTAAACAATCAGTTTAACTTTCCAAACTTCAGATGGGTAGGTGGCTTTAACTACTTGGTTGGCTTAAAAATTTATGGTAATTGCGATATGGTTGCCGAAAAATGGGATACTGTTGCTGTTCCTTTTCAGGTATTTATAAATAGTAATGGCCTAAATACATCAAACCCTAATATTGGTAACCAAATAAATTTACAAGGTTTTATAACTACTGCCTACGATAGTTTTGTATGGTATCCATCATCATTAGTAAACAATCCGGATACGTTAATGCCTTATACTACATCAACTCAAGACTCAACTTTGTACACCTTAACGGCTTACAGTGGTTCGTGTGTAGCGGTTGATAGTATTTGGGTTAAGCACAATGAGTTTGTAAACCTTGGAGTAGACACAGTGGTGTGTGTAGAAAGTCAAATGGTATTTGGTAATAAATTAGAGCCAAGTTTGTTGGTGGGTTTGCTAGCATATACCGATTATACAACGTTTGCAACCATAATGCAAGATTTGGATGCCAATGTTACTAGTCCTGCTGATAAACTGGGGCTATTCTTGTATGATGATAATTACAATAATTTTAACCAATTAAAAAATACAACAACAGCCTTTACAGATTTAATAACAGTGTTTGGATATTCGTTTCATAGTGATGAATCATATCATGAAGCTTTGACCTATTACAAAACGCATACATTAACACAAACACTAGATTATTTTAAAGATGATTTTTGGCCAAACCACACTCATCTTACAGCAATTATTGATAATCAAATTAGTAATTATGGAGGTATAGGTAGTTTCCTAGGATCAGTAAATGGTGAATTGATTAATATGTTTAACCAATTCGAGTCTATCTATCCATACATAGCCACATCTGCTCTTTGGTATAAAAATAACACGCATCTTACCGGAGAAGATAATTGGATGATGATAAAGGATCAAATTCATGAAACGACTAAATATACTTTAGTTGTTAGTGGTCCTGGAAGTGTTGAGTATGATGATATCATGGTATATGTTGATAGTGTTTTAACTCCATATTATTCATTAGGTACAATGATTGATTCTGTTACGGTTCAGTTTTTAAATTATACCAATGCTAATACATTTAACAATACAACAACTTACAAATGGTATTTTGGTGATGGAGATAGCAGCACAATGGTAAATCCAATTCATCAATACCAAGTAAAAGATAGTTCGTATGTGGTGTGTTTACAAGCAACAAACCGTTGTGGTACTTATAGTTTTTGCGATACACTGCCGCTTGGTTCAATTCAGGTAAATGGCTTTGCTAAAAAGGGAGCAACAAAAGACCCACTTAACTGGCAACAACCAAAGCCGATTGATAAACGAGAATTAGGAAAATTAAGCTATAAAAACTACTTAGGTTATAACAGACCAAATCCATTTAAGGAAACTACACAATTTGACTACGAACTGAAACCAAATACAAAGGATGCGTTTGTTAAAATTACCAACCAACTTGGGCAAGAGTTAAGGCAAATAAAACTTTATTCGGTTAAAGGTACTGTGGAGTTGACAGAAGAAGGTTGGCAATCTGGTTTGTACTATTACAGTTTGGTTGTTGACGGTGTAGTGGTTGATAGTAAAATTATGATTATTAGGTAAATGGACGTAATGCAGGATAAAACCATTCAATAAGTAAGTTGTGCTCATCATATTTTTGTTATTTTCGCAGTTTAAGGCTGGAAGCTGGAGGTTAGAGGATGGAAGATAGAGGCTGGAGGTTGGATGTTAGATAATGGGAGAGACGAGATAAGAGAAGCGAGATTGGGAAATCTCCACAATTGCGAAGCAATCTCTGTCTTTTGCATCACTGCCTCAAATAAACTACAGACTCTTCGGTCTGTACCGATGGTCTGCGAAAACGCTGTGTTGCCAAAGACGCTTCGGTCTGCACTGATAGTCTGCGGTAAAAGTTAGTGGATAGATGTTGGAAGATAGAGAATAAAGCCATAAATACCCCGAGCATTCGGGGCTGCGGTCTGTACCTGCGGCCACTCAACCAATAACTAATCAACAAATAACAAATAACAAAAAAATGAGAAAGAAAATTATAGCAGGTAACTGGAAAATGAACAAATCTTTTGAGGAAGGGATGGCATTAGTTACTGAAGTTACCGGAATGGTAAAAGACGAATACCAGGGCAGTGCGCACGTGGTAATTATTCCTCCGTTTATTCATATTAACGCAGTTAGCCGTATGGTGGCCGATAGTGGAAATGTATTTAGTGGTGCTCAAAATTGCAGTAACCACGACAGCGGTGCATACACTGGCGAGGTAAGTGCAGGTATGATTAAAAGCTGTGGTGCCGAATATGTAATTATTGGACACAGCGAGCGCAGACAATACTTTAACGAAACCAACGATTGGTTGGCACGTAAAGTTGATGCCGTGTTAAAAAATAATTTAACGGCTATTTATTGCTGTGGCGAAACATTAGAAGAACGCGAAAGCAATACACATTTTGATGTATTGAAAAAGCAAGTAAGCGAAGGATTGTTTCATTTAACTGCCGAGCAATTTGCAAACGTAGTAATTGCCTACGAACCGGTTTGGGCTATTGGCACGGGCAAAACTGCCAGTACAGCACAAGCACAAGAAGTGCATGCGTTTATTCGTGGATTGGTGCGTGAACATTACAACAACCAAGTGGCAGATAACTTAACCATTCAATATGGCGGAAGTGTAAAAGCCGATAATGCAGTTGAATTGTTTTCTGCTCCTGATATTGATGGTGCTTTAGTTGGAGGTGCAGCATTACAAAGCCGCAGCTTTGTTGATATTGTAAAAGCAATGAAATAAGTATTCGTTTAATCATATTTAAATCCCGAAGAGCATTTAAAGCCTCTTCGGGATTTTTTATGCGCTACAAATTTATTTATGGTATTATATTTGGGTAACGAACCTAACTTTATTACACATAACCTTAACATGAGCACAATTACATACAAATACCAGAATACTACCGGATATTACATAACCGAGGCGCAAAAAAAAAATGTGGAAGAATATTGGACCATAATGTATGAAAATGGAATTCGAGTAAAGGAGGAGCTTACCAGCACTGATGTAAGTAATACTTTTGTTACTATATGGGGTAAGCCAGGGCAAACGTATAATCAATTGTACCAAATGTGTAACACCTATTTTACCACACACCGTAGGGTGCAGATTTATGTTTATATAGAACAACAAAACAATTATACCCAGTACGAATATTATTTTTGGATTCACCAAGTATTAAAACAGAGAGGAAAGCTAATCTTTAATCAACAATATAAAACCATGTGCGAGGCTGTTTTAGACCCCAGTAATGGAAACTTGCTTGAAACAATAAAGAGATTTTATGCCAATCAGTTTGAAGATGAACCCAAGGATGTAATTTTCAGATTCTCATATGATGAAGATGGGAATTTGGATTATATCAATGATGAACATAATCAGTTTGATTCGGGCTGGGGCACTTGGGCCGGGGCTAAAATAGAGAATGAGTTTAAGGTTTGGGAATCAGTACGAGAAATTTTTAATTGGGATGATCATCCCTATTTTCACACGGGTACATTTGGTTACCCACCACAATAAAATAAAATGAACACAAAAGTAATAGTAGTAGATGTAGAAAGTACCTGTTGGGATGGTTATCCTCCGCGTGGGCAAAAAAGTGAAATTATAGAAATTGGTATCTGTTTGCTCAATACGCAAACAGGCGAAATAACCAAAAGCAAAGGCATATTGGTATATCCTGAAAATTCTACGGTAAGTAAGTTTTGTACCCAACTTACCACGTTAACACAGGACATGCTTGAAGAAAATGCGATATCATTTGAAGAAGCATGCGAGATATTAGAAAAAGAGTATGATTCTACTAATCTGCCATGGGCAAGTTATGGTTTTTACGATAAAAAAATGTTTGAGCAGCAGTGTCGTGATTATGGTGTAAATTATCCATTTAGTGAAACGCATACCAACGTAAAAGATTTATTTGCCAAAAAACACAAACTACCTAAAGGTGTTGGGATGGACAAAGCATTAAAAATATTAAATATTCCTTTAGAAGGTACCCACCACCGTGGCGTTGACGATGCCAAAAACATAGCCAAAATATTGCACACACTAATTTAAACAGCAACAACTTTTAATTATAGCTTATGGATACAACTAAACTTAAATATATGAATGAGTTTGCAGCCAGTGTGAGGTTGTTTACTTTTCCACCTGAAGGTTTGACGGAAAAACAAATTGAAGAACTAGAAACAACTTATAACAATGGTAGTCATTTTCCTTTAGCACTAAGAGAATATCTTTATGTGGCAGGTGGTTTCACTCCTATTGTTGAAATTAACGCTTCAAACCTTGATGAACTGCAACAACGTGTGCGAGGCTATTTAGTAGAATACAGCCAACAAATAAACCGCCCTTTTTTCGCTTTTGAAAACTGGAATGGGTGTGAGTACTTTTTATTTGTTTATGGCGATGATACTGCCGAAGACCCCATAATTTGGACAGCCTATTTAGAACCTGATGACAGGACACCGAATTTTTTAAGTACTTATGGAACTACACTAACGGAGTATGTAAACGAGAAAATTTCTTGGGTTAAAAGAGGGTTATCGCCTTTTTAATAAAAGAATAAATAGCAGCTTACTTCGGGAATTTTTATGCACTACTAATTTATTTATGGTATTATATTTGGTAAACGTAATTCGCATCTAACTAAAACTATGGAACTTAAATATATGAATGGATTGGCAGGGCTTAAAAGTTATCATAATTATGTGCCCAAAGGACTTACATTAAATCAAATAGAGCAATTAGAAATAACATACAATAATGGCAATCATTTCCCTCTTGCATTAAGAGAGTACCTATTCGTGGCTGGTGGCGATAGTCCTGTTGTTGAAATTAACGCTTCAAACCTTGATGAACTGCAACAACGTGTGCGAGGCTATTTAGTAGAATACAGCCAACAAATAAACCGCCCTTTTTTCGCTTTTGAAAACTGGAATGGGTGTGAGTACTTTTTATTTGTTTATGGCGATGATACTGCCGAAGACCCCATAATTTGGACAGCCTATTTAGAACCTGATGACAGGACACCGAATTTTTTAAGTACTTATGGAACTACACTAACGGAGTATGTAAACGAGAAAGTTTCTTGGGTTAAAAGGGGTTTATCGCCTTTTTAAAATAAGAATAAAAGAAAGTAAAACCATCACGGTATCTAACCAATCTACTCCTTTTGCATGGCACATGCAATTAACCAAGTTTAAATATTATAAAAACTCCACTACCAGCTAGTGGAGTTTTTTTGTGCATAGTGGTTCTGGGTTAAAATTCTACATTACTAAAAGGTGCCTTAAAAAACTTGGTAAGTTAAAAAGTAATCAAAACCATCCGCCCAAAATCCCGAACTCCGTTTCGGGATTTTTTATGCAATATTTTTTAGGTACCACTACTACTAAAATTATGGTACAAAAGAACCAAATTTATTACCGGTGTTTTTTGTAAGTACAAGAAGATAAGAGTATTGTAAATAAGCACACTTTTTTGGGCAATGCGCAAGGCTACCAAGCAATAGCTGTGCAGGCTAAATTTACGTTTAAATAATGCAGCAATACCCTGCGCTTATTAAACAAATTAACCACGCATAACAATAGTAACATTATACCATGACCGCTAACGTAGCCCGCAGATATTACCCCCGCTTATCAGAGTTGGTAACCTTGCAAGATTTGCCTGCTTATTTGCAGTTTATACAAACCGGAGCCAATGCCGTGTTTAGCAATTTGCACTACAAAAATTTGCAGTACAGCAAAAGCCCCAAAGGCGATGCCGCTTTTTATAGCCTCTTTCCTGCTGACTGAGCCTATGGATTCCTTCCCGATTATCACTGCCTCTACACAACGCAGTCTAAACGCATAACTGTACTTGTTTCTCTTAAACATAAAAATGCCCCCATTAAGTGTCTAACTTTTTGGGGGCATTCCATTTGATAAGCAGCCTCTTTGTTTAAAGTTATGATTCGAACTATTTCAAACCAAAAGCTTTTTTCACTTTATCTACGTAATCTAATTTCTCCCAAGTAAACAACTCAACCTTTTTGGTTACTTTTTTACCATCAGGAGAAACGAAAGTTTTGGTTACCGTTTCGTTTTTACGACCCATGTGACCATAAGCAGCAGTTTCGCTGTATATTGGGTTACGTAATTTTAAACGAGTTTCAATACCATAAGGAGTCATATCAAATAACTTCTCTACTTTCTTAGCAACTTCGCCATCAGTTAATTTAACTTTTGATGTACCATAAGTATTGATGTAAATACCCATTGGATCTTTAACACCAATTGCGTAAGAAACTTGTACTAAAACTTCAGAGCATAAACCAGCAGCTACTAAGTTTTTAGCGATATGACGTGTAGCATAAGCAGCACTTCTATCAACTTTACTTGGATCTTTACCAGAGAAAGCTCCTCCACCGTGAGCACCTTTACCACCGTAAGTATCAACAATAATTTTACGGCCTGTTAAACCGGTATCGCCATGCGGACCACCAATAACAAACTTACCGGTTGGGTTGATGTGGTATTTAATATCGCCATTAAACAACTTAGCATATTTTTTATACTTAGCTTTAACACGCGGAATTAAAATCTCAACAATATCTTTCTTAATTTTTGCCAACATTTTTGCTTCGGTATCAAAGTCATCATGTTGGGTTGATACTACGATAGAATCAATACGTACCGGTTGGTTTTTATCGTTGTACTCTAAAGTAACCTGGCTTTTAGCATCCGGACGTAAGTATTTAATTGCTTTGTTTTCTCTGCGTAATGCAGCCAATTCAATTAGAATTTTATGCGCAAGATCCAAAGCCAATGGCATGTAATCGTCAGTTTCTGCAGTAGCATAACCAAACATCATACCTTGGTCGCCTGCACCTTGGTCTTGTTTTTTCTTTCTGTCAACACCTTGGTTGATATCAGCAGATTGTTCGTGTATTGCACTTAAAACACCGCAAGAATTTGCTTCAAACATGTACTCACTTTTGGTGTAACCAATTTTCTTAATTACATCACGAGCGATGGTTTGAACATCAAGATATGCTTTTGATTTAACCTCACCGGCTAATACAACTTGTCCGGTTGTTACCAAGGTTTCGCAAGCAACTTTTGATTCCGGATCAAAAGCTAAAAAGTTATCAATTAAAGCGTCCGAAATTTGATCGGCTACTTTGTCCGGGTGGCCTTCGCTAACCGATTCTGAAGTGAATAAATATGCCATGTTTATTTAATAGTATTATGTTTTAAACTTAGGTGGGCAAAAATACATTTTTATATGAAGTTACAAAGCCTTGATTGTTAATTTTAAAGATTAACTCAAACCTTACATAAATAAGCCTTCTAACCATTAATTCCATATTGTTTATTTGAAATACAAATGGAACAAACGATGTAAGAAAATCAAGCCTTTTGGCTTTTGTTGCACTTCACCCAAAAGATGATTTTCTAAATCGGGGTTAAACCCAATTAATGCAGATTTCGGCTCATTCTTCGCTCGCTACTGCATAATTTGGGTTAAATTTGCGACATGCAGGATATAGAACCATATTATAGGTGGAGAGATTTTTACCAGGCAGAGCACGATAACAAGTCGCCCTTTTTTGAACGCGAATACAGCGAGTTTGAGTTTACCAATCAAATATACAATTACCTTATACACCCGCAGTGGGATGAGTTTGGTTCGAACACATTATATACCAAAATACTTTTTGTTGAATACACCGAAAGGTATGCCATCATAGAATTGATAGGCGAATGGAACGATGCCATTAACAATGATGTGATGTTATTTAAGCGCGAGGTAGCCGAAATACTGATGGCCGAAGGCATTGATAAATTTATATTGATTGGCGAAAACGTATTGAACTTTCACAGCAGTGATGATTGTTATTACGAAGAGTGGTTCCAAGATTTAGAGGATGGCTGGATTGTAGCTTTGAATTTTCAGGAGCATGTGTTGGATGAGTTTAGAAGAAACAACATTGATTATTATTTGAATTTTGGTGGCGAGTTAGATGGCATGAATTGGCGAAAATTATCTCCTGCACAAGTTTACCAGCAAGTATTAAGCGTTATCAGCAAAAGGCTTTATTAATAAGCACATGTTGTTTAATTTCCGTAAGTAACCAAATGTTAAATTGCACTTTTACATAATTACTTTTTAAAACCTCACATTTGAGCCAAATGATTGAAAATGCTATTTAAATAGCTATAATTGCATGATTAATTGCCAAAATCGTGAGAAAACTAAAGAACATAACTACACTTAGTAGCTTTATACTGCTATGTGTGTGCTTTATTTATTCTCCCCAACTCTTTGCACAAGGTTGTGACCCAACAACACCAACATTTACCATTAATCTATCGGGTAAGCCGGATAGCACATGGACCAGTACTGCTGTTGAGCGTATGGGTAATTGCTGCGGCACAAACCATCCTGATAAATGTATTGAATTTTTACTCACACTAGATAGTAACAGTAGCGGTATCAGGCTCGATATACCAACAGGTGCTTTACCGGGTGGAGCTTTATTTTACCAAATTGGTTGTGGTACAAGTTACCAAGTTGGTCAGGATATTTGTTTGAATGGACCCGGGCCGCACCGTATTACGTTTTGTAAGCCGGGAAATAACATTAATACCTATCAAATTAGAGCTATTCCTAAACCCGATTTAAAGGGAAGACTTGTGATAAACGAAGCTTGTATAGGACACCTGAAGGCATTGGGTTTGGTTACTTCAAGCATCACCTGGCAATCGGTGCCTAATAATACTACGCATAATTCTTATTTAAGTTGTTTAACCGGGTGCGATTCTGTTTCCATTATTCCCAGTGGAGCTTATCCGCCAACCGTTACATATCGTGTTTGCGGAACTGTGGCAGGTGGTTGTGGTGCTGCTGCAACTTTTTGCGATACGGCAACAGTAAGGTTTGTTACCAATACTGATGTTGATATTCAACCCAAAAACCCAACCGTGTGTTTTGGAGGAACCAATGCCACCATAACTGCTAACCCCGTTGGTGGTTTAGCACCATTTAGATACGTATGGAGCACAGGAGATACCAGCCGAAGTATTAGTGTGGGTGTGGGAACATACCATGTACAAATGTTGGATTCGTTGGGATGTACCATTGTTAGAGATACAGTAACGGTTACCGCTTTTGCTTCAGCCATTGATGCCCATGCAGGAAATGATACCACCATTTGTCGCAACGCAGCAAGTGTATTTTTACGAGGCACAACACAAGGTGGTGTAGGTGGAAAATGGAAAGGCGGTTTAGGAACTTATACACCTAATGATACTACACTTCATGCAACCTATGTACCGCATATCAGTGAAATTACAGCAGGGTTAGTTAACCTTAGATTGGTTACTACACGTAATGGTTCATGTCCTGCAGATAGTGATGCGGTGAGCATTAATGTACAAATACCAAGCCCAACAAATATTACAGGACCAAACAGTGTTTGTGCATTTAAAACTACTTCATACAGCACAACCAAAGTTACTGGTAGCACTTATTTTTGGAATGTAACAGGTGGTACCATTACTACTAATTTTAACGATTCGTTGATTCATGTTTTATGGGGCAGTGCAGGTGTTGGAACAGTAACACTAAGCCAAGTAAATAATTTTGGTTGTGATTCGGTGGTAGAAAAATTAATCACCATCAACCCAACTCCGGTACCTGTGCTTAGCGGACCAACTGCGGTGTGCGAGAGAAAAACTGCTACGTTTACAGCAAGGTTTGTTGCAGGCGCCACTTATGTTTGGAATGTTACAGGTGGAACCATCACTTCAACTTTAAATGATACGTTGATTAATGTACTTTGGGGTGTGGCTGGAACAGGAACAGTGAGTGTAAGACAAACCAATTCGTTTGGTTGTGATTCTAATGTTGTTAGAAATATCACCATCAACCCAACGCCCGTGCCTTTGATTAGTGGACCAACGGCAGTGTGCGAAAGAAAAACTTCTACCTTCACGGCACGATTTGTTTCAGGTGCTACTTATGTGTGGAATGTTACTGGTGGAACCATCACTTCAACCTTAAGTGATACATTGATTAATGTACTTTGGGGTGTGGCTGG
>CAZRVA010000040.1:0-1487 GCA_964603255.1 uncultured Chitinophaga sp. | reverse complement strand
CTACTTATGTTTGGAATGTTACAGGTGGAACAATCACATCAACTTTAAATGATACATTGATTAATGTACTTTGGGGTGTGGCAGGAACCGGAACAGTTAGTGTAAGGCAAACCAATACTTTTGGGTGTGATTCTACTATAGTTAGAAACATCACCATCAACCCTACTCCTGTGCCAATCTTAAATGGAGCAGCTGCAGTGTGCGAAAGAAAAACAACCACGTTTACGGCAAGATTTGTTGCAGGTGCTACTTATGTGTGGAATGTTACTGGTGGAACCATCACTTCAACTTTAAATGATACATTGATTAATGTACTTTGGGGTGTGGCAGGAACCGGTACAGTGAGTGTAAGGCAAACAAATTCGTTTGGTTGTGATTCTACTGTTGTAAAAAACATTACCATCAACCCTACGCCTGTGCCTTTGCTTAGTGGACCTTCTGCAGTGTGCGAAAGAAAAACTTCAACGTTTACTACACGGTTTGTTGCAGGTGCTACTTATGTTTGGAATGTTACAGGTGGAACAATTACTTCAACTTTAAATGATACATTGATTAATGTACTTTGGGGTGTGGCCGGAACCGGAACAGTAAGTGTAAGACAAACCAATACGTTTGGTTGTGATTCTACTATTATTAGAAATATCACCATCAACCCTACTCCAGTGCCGATATTAAACGGACCGACTGCAGTGTGCGAAAGAAAAACGACTACGTTTACTGCAAGATTTGTTGCAGGTGCTACTTATGTGTGGAATGTTACAGGTGGAACCATCACTTCAACTTTAAATGATACATTGATTAATGTGTTGTGGGGTGTAACCGGAACCGGAACAGTGAGTGTAAGACAAACCAATACATTTGGTTGCGATTCTACTGTTGTAAGAAACATCACCATCAACCCTACGCCTGTGCCAATATTAAATGGACCAAATGCGGTTTGTGAGAATACATTGGTAAACTTTAGCGCACGTTTTGCTGCAGGTGCAAATTATGTGTGGACTGTAACCGGGGGTAACATAATTGCAACACTAAACGATACTTTAATACAAGTGCGTTGGGGAGCAGCAGGAACCGGAACAGTGAGTGTAAGGCAAACCAATACTTTTGGATGCGACTCAACCATTACAAAAAACATAACCATACACGGTAGGCCAATTGCTTCCATAACGGGCGATACCAATATTTGCGAACGCAACATGCGTCAGTACTACACCAACTCAACCAACAATGCTACTTACAACTGGAATGTGGTGAACGGATCTATTGTATCAGCAAGTGATACGGTTATAACCATTAATTGGCCTACAAGCGGACTTGGTTTAATTCAACTTGTTAAAACCAATCAGTTTGGTTGCGACACTTCTGCTGCTTTACCTACGGTAATTTTACCACGTCCGCAACCTTTTATTAATGGTGCTAATGAAGTTTGTCGTTATAAAAACAGTACATACACCACACAATCAAGGCCTCAACATACCTATAAATGG
>CAZRVA010000039.1:10404-19673 GCA_964603255.1 uncultured Chitinophaga sp. | reverse complement strand
GTTTGATAGTGTTACATTTGTGTAAGTTTTTTAAAAAGAAACGTGGGTTAGTTTAATTATGGATTACAAGATAACATTTAAAGTTAATGATAAGATTTACTTGCGCGATCCCGAAAGCACTGAACTCGGACGCAAGATAATAAAAAATGCGATTGATTTAATTAGTTCGCTTGGTTTTGAGGCGTTTACCTTTAAAAAGTTAGCTGTAGATATTAACACCACCGAGGCAACAATTTATCGTTATTTTGAAAACAAGCACCGTTTGTTGCTGTATATTTTAAATTGGTATTGGTCTTACCTGGAGTTTTTGTTGGAATTTAAGTTGCAAGGTATAACTGACAATAAACAAAAATTAACCACCATTATACAACTGCTTACACACGAGTTGCCAGAAAGCTCGGGTCAGCTGGACTATAACAAAAAATACCTACATCAAATAGTAATTACCGAGAGCAGTAAAGTATACTTGGTAAAAGAGGTGAACGAAATAAACCGTAACCATGTTTTTAAACCTTATAAAGATTTATGTGCCAAAATTGCGGATGTAATTTCGGCATACAATCCCACCTACAAATACCCAAAAACATTGAGTAGCACTTTGGTTGAAACCTCACATTTTCAGCAATATTTTGGAAACTACTTGCCAAATTTAACCGATAATGGTAGTTGCGATGACGAAGAGTTTGTGGCACATTTTTTAGATAATTTGTTGTTTAAGGTTTTGGGGTAGGTGTTGTTTGATGCACATTGGCGTCATTGATTTATGTTACCATAAATTCGTCCATATTGAACTTTTACTCTTGTAAATTCACCGATACCGCGCGAACAATGTCATTAAGTTAGTACACATGTTTTTTGGTAATAAGCTTTATTAACGCTGGGTTTATCTTGTATTGATGACCTAAAGTTAAACGTTTACTCAACCACCAACTTGCCTGTTTCTAATTGGTTTGCGTGTTGAATGTGATAGAAATAAATGCCTACTTTAAGACTACCAATGTTAAGGTTGTTTTCTCCTTGGTTTAATGTGGTATCAAACACAACTTCACCTAACATATTTACTAACTTAAAATTAAGTTTGCGTGTGGTTGGGTTGTTTAATGTTAAAATATTTTTGGTAGGGTTGGGGTATACGCTAAATTTTTGTTGTAATGAATGTTTAGTTACACTTAAGTTTTGTGGCCAAGGGTTGCCCCAGGTTTGGTTCAGTTTTTTGTAGTAAACAAGTAAGTGTGCAGTGCTTGAACCGCCTGGAAATCCATTACTTATTTCTTCATAATATGGGCCTCCAACACCTTTGTAATAGAACTGCGGTGTATTGTAAAGATCGGCAGCCATAAGCCCGCATGAGTCAAACTCACCCAAAATAATGGATGAAATGTAGGTTGATTTTTCAATTGTATTTCGATTAAGTGCGATGGTATATAACCCCATTCCTAAATTTCCTGTATACCTAGGCCGACTTAAACCGGGCTCTTTATTCAACATGGTATCTTTGGTATAGATAACATCTACACTATCGGTAACTAACCGGTACCACAATGAATCATTTTTTCTGAATGTGCAGTATTGTCTTCGCGTAAACTTGTAAAATAAACTATCGTTATTGCTTTGTTTTTGGTAAACAATATAAATGCTTCTGCAAGTATCTGTAGTAATTAAATCGGGTTGATAATTCACAATAAAATTATAATCCAGGTAATGAAATTCATCACCTACATCAAAATTATAAATGTCGCTCCAAGTAATATTTTGCAAAGGCAAATTGGTGTTGGCCTCGCTTACCAAAGTTAAAGTACTTGGAAATTGATATGTCAATATTCCCAACTGAAATGTTTTTGGAAAGGTGTAAAAATTAACCGTTTTAATTAGTCCGTGTGCTTTGCTTAACCACAAATTTACTTGTTGTGTGGTGTTTGATTGGGCAGGCAGTGTGGTTTGAATAATTTTTATCGTATCGGTTCTACCAAATATTTGTAGGATTGAATCTTTAACATGATTAAACATAATGTTTGTTACACCATCAGAATAAGTCTGCCAACTTTGGCCAACTTTACTGTTGGTGAGTAGTGTAATGGGTTTGCCCTCAAAATTGATAAACCAAAATGAAGTATCAGAAACCTGAATTACTTTTCTACCCATCCACGAAGCATTGGTTTTTATTTCACAAGTACCTTCATCAAAATTTGGGTTGATGTGTAAGTTGGGCTCAAAGTTGTATTGATTGTTACTGCTGTCCTTTATTTTTAAAGTATAAACTTTACTGTTTTGTCCTTCAAAATAACTGATGTTGGACCTTAAAAATGGAAAGTAATGTTGTGCTTTTGAGGTGTTAATTAATGCACAAAGAATGAGTATGGTTAACAGTTGCTTCATGAGGTTTAATTATTTGATTACACAAGGTAATAAAATTGGCTTAATACTCCTAATTCTGGTTAAATCTCCTTTGTCATAAGGTCGCCCCGCTGGGGCTTTTTGTATGTTTAGTATTTATGTTTTACCAAAAGGTCGCCTCTGCGAGGCTTTGATGAAATGGCTCTCAGCTTATCACAGTGATAACCCAACATTAAACGTTTACTCAACCACCAACTTGCCTGTTTCTAATTGGTTTGCTTGTTGAATGTGATAGAAATAAATCCCGGCATGAAGACTACTAATATTAAGGTTGTTTTCGCCTTGGTTTAATGTGGTTTCAAACACAACTTCACCCAACATATTTACTAACTTAAAATTATGTTCGCGTGTGTTTGGGTTGTTTACTTTTAAAATATTTTTGGAAGGGTTGGGGTAAACGCTAAATTTTTGTTGTAATGAATGATTAGTTACACTTAAGTTTTGTGGCCACGGGTTTCCCCATGTTTGGTTCAGTTTTTTGTAGTAAACAAGTTCATGACCGCTTCCGCTGGTAAACATAAGATCGGAGTAGTAGCTTCCATAATAAGGTCCACCGGCACCTTTGTAATAAAAATATCTGTCGTTGTATGCATCAAACATCATCGATGCGCAGGTATCTTGGTTAAGATACACATCGCTGATGATGTTTGATTTTTCAATGGTGTTTCGTTTGAGTTTAATATCAAACACATAATCCGGTTTGGTTAAATATGTAATTCCCGGAAGCCTGTCGGTATAGCTATTACCTTGATAGGTAATACTCACACTGTCTGTAACCAAAGATGTACTATCGGATGTGAGTGTTTGTTTTCTGCAATAACTTCTTCTTTTAAAATAATAGGTAAAACTGTCGGTGTACATTACCTTATTGTACACTGTATATATGCTTCTACAAGTATCAATATTACGTTCGGGGTTATTGCCGGAGTTAAGTCCAGAAATGTATATGTTGTAATTTAAATAATGGAATTCATCTCCAATTTCAAAATCATAAATCTGTTTCCACGTAATGTTTTGTAATGGAAGGTTGGTATTTGAATTGCTCACCAAAATTAAAGTAGTTGGCTCATAAATATCACTATGGTCGTAATGAGATAGATTAGGGAATTTGTAAAAGTTCAGGGTGTAAATCAACCCATGGTTTTTACTCAGCCAAATTGTAAAGTTTTCGCTAAACAAACTTGTTGTTATCACTTTCACCGAATCAAGATTTCCAAGCACATTAACTATGGTATCTTTAAGGTGTGTAAATGTAACTGTTGTTGTGCTGTCCTGATAGGCTTGCCAGTTTTGTCCGCTATGGCTATTGGTATATAAAATTACCGGCTTATCGGCATGGTTGATAAAATGATAACTAGTATCGTTTATACGAATTAATCGTTTGCCCATCCACGAAGTGTTCAGCAATACCTGGCAAATGAAGGAGTTTCGTTTCGCATTTTTTTGCAGGTTGGGTGCAAAACGCCATTGATTATTCACTGAACTGTCGGAAACGCTTAAGGTAAATGTTACACCAGTCTCACTGTGGTAATAACTATCTCCAGTTTTTAAAAATGGAAAGTAATCTTGCGCCAACAAAGAGCTGCTTAAGATGCAAAAAGTGAATAGGGTTAACAGTTGTTTCATAAGGTTTGTTTATTTGGTGACACAAAGTAACATTATCCCGCAAGAAAATAATATCAAACCCTCAAAAAAATCATAAAATAATCCCCAACGTTTTTATAACATTGCACCCATAAATTTAATTTCTAACAATTTAATAATTACGGGGTTGTCAACAGGTATTAAAAACAAGTACATCGACTTAATTAACCAAACGTTTTATTTCCCACGACATGGTTTTGAGGTAAAAAACAATCAGCTTTATTTTCATGGTGTTGATTTAATGGAACTGATTAAAGAATATGGTACACCTTTTAAGTTTACTTATTTACCAAAAATTGGTTCGCAAATCAATAAAGCACGCTCTTTATTCAACCAAGCCATTACCAAATACAATTACCCAGCAACCTACAATTATTGTTATTGTACCAAAAGCTCTCATTTTAGTTTTGTTATTGATGAAGTGCTAAAAAATGGTGCCGACATTGAAACGTCATCGGCTTTTGATTTAGATTTACTGGCTAAATTGCATGCTGATGGAAAATTTGCCAAACAAAAATTCATCATTTGTAACGGATACAAAACAGCAGAATACGCACAAAAAATGGCCTCGTTTGCAAAAAACGGTTTCGAAAATTTGGTGTGTGTGCTAGATAATCCGGGCGAGTTTGAGTTGATTGATAAATATGCAGAAGTGCCCATGAACCTTGGTATTAGAATAGCAACAGAGGAAGAACCGGGCTATTTGGTGTATACCTCTCGTTTGGGTACAAGCCATAAATTGGTTAACGATTTATACTTATCAAAAATTAAAGATAATCCTAAGTACAAACTTAAAATGCTTCATTTCTTTGTAAACAGTGGTATAAAAGATACTACGTATTACTGGAGTGAACTTACACGTTTGGTTAATGTGTACTGCGATTTAAAAGAGCTTTGTGCAGATTTAGATACGCTGGATATTGGTGGCGGTATGCCTATTTATACCTCGCTTGGTGTAGAGCACGATTACCCTTACATGATTGACCAGATTGTATATTACATCAAAACAATTTGCGATAGCCGTGGTGTTGCTGCTCCAAATATTATTACCGAGTTTGGTTCGTTTACTGTTGGCGAAAGCGGTGGTGCCATTTACAGCATAATTGGCGAAAAACAACAAAACGATAAAGAGTCGTGGTACATGATAGACAGCTCGTTTATTACCACTTTACCTGATACTTGGGGAATAGGGCAGAAGTTTATTTTGTTGGCCATTAACCAATGGGATGAAGAGTTTAAACGTATTAACTTAGGTGGATTAACTTGCGATAGTCAGGATTTTTACAACAGTGATACCCACACCAACCAGGTGTTTATGCCTAAGTTGCAAAAAGACGAGCCGTTGTATATGGGCTTTTTCCATACCGGTGCATACCAAGAGAGTTTAGGCGGATATGGTGGTATACAACATTGTTTAATACCTGCCCCAAAACATTTAATTATAGATAGAAAAGAAGACGGAACATTAGATGTAAAGGTGTTTGCACAACAACAAAATGCCGAACAGATGATGAAGGTTTTAGGGTTTTAAAGTTATCATCAACAAATTGATTTATACAAAAGGTCATCCTTAACAAGGGATGACCTTTTGCGTTGTTAGCGCTTACAGATAAATGGTGTGTGTTATATTAAGTTGCGATAAAAAATACTCATCGTGAGAAACAACAAGTAAAGTGCCGTTATAATTGTTAATCACTTGTTTTAACACGTTGGCATGTTCTATATCAATATTGTTGGTGGGTTCGTCAAGAATAATTACATCCGGTGTTTGGTTGCTTATGCTTAAACAACATAGTAGCAACCGCATTTTTTCTCCTCCACTCAGGTAAATACATAATTTGTTCCAATCGTTTTCGTCAAATAAAAATCGGCTTAAACGTGTTTTAATTTCATGCTCTTGCAAGTGTTGCGAATTAAATAAAAGCGCTTGCTCATAAACACTAAGCTGGTTATTAATCATTGCATAATCCTGGTCGATATAAAGTGCAATAAAATCCGATTGTTTAACCTGCCCCTTTTGGGGTTTGAATAGCCCGGCAATAATTTTTAATAAGGTAGATTTTCCAGAACCATTGTTACCTTTTATGGCAATTCTATTTCCGCTCACCACTTCAAAAGTTAGGTTGTTGGCAAAAACTAAGTTTTGATTAAATACATGGTTTATGTCTTGTGCCGAAAACAACACTTTTTTCTTGTGTATTATGCCCGAGTTAAGCTCTAGTTTAATTTTATCAGTAATAGGTGCAGCGGTTTTTAAATCATCAATAGTTGTTTTAATGGAGTTTATTTTGTTTGCATGTACCTGTTTAATTTTTGACGTACTTTTTTCTGCATCATTTTTCATTTTGTCCATCATTACCTTGGGTACACCTGCTTTCTGATGTTTACGCTTGCCTTTACTGTCTTGTTTTAATTTCCGTTCCAGTGTATCTCTTTGAGTCATTGTTGCTTTGCGCAATAACTTTTCATGTACTGATAAACTGGCATAATAAGCTTGGTCCTCTATTTCTTTTTGGGTTGAATAAAAATGGTAATTACCGCCATACATTTTAATACCCTTTGATGTAAGTTGAAGTGTGGGATTTAAGAGATTAAGCAATTGTTCATCGTGGCTAACTACCAGTATTGTACTTGATGATTGTTGAATGAAATTGTAGAGCAATGTTCTTGCTGTAACATCAAGGTGGTTGCTTGGCTCATCAAGTAAAATGAGGTTGGGTTTGTGTAACGAAATCCCGGCTAAAAACACCTTTGTTTTTTCTCCACCGCTCAGATTGCCCAACGTCTGATTGAATGGCAGGTGTTTTAGTTGCCACAATTCAAGCGCCAATATCGCACGCTCATCAATTGTCCAATCATCATTTAAAAGGGTGTAGTTATTGGTGGTTAAATCTCCATTTAAAATGTTTTGTAATGCAAGTAATTTTTGGTCGATACCCAAAGCTTGCGCAACAGTTAAATGATTAAACTGACCGTATATTTGTGGTACATAATAAGGTTTTTGGTCAACAGTAAGTTCACCCGTATATCCTTTTAATTCCCCTGCAATAATTTTTAATAGGGTTGATTTTCCTGAACCATTCCTGCCAATTAAGGCAGCTTTTTGATGGCGATTTAAAGTGAAGTTAACTTCACTAAATAACAAATCGTTGTTGTTATGTTTATATGAAATATTTTTAAGAACCAGCATAATTTCTTGCTAAAATGTGAACAAAAAAAGCCATTCACACAGGGTGTGCAGCTCAATTTATTAGTAGCGAAAGAAATTATATATTCATTGTTGTGGTTCTTGATTAAGTGTGCAAATTTATTAACCTCAATGCTTTTATCCAATTAATTCTTTAGCAGCTGCTAACACTTTTTCTGAAGGGTTTTCGCCATGCAACATTCGTGCAATTTCACCCACGCGTTCATCATTGTTTAATGTTTTGATGTAAGTTTGAGTGGTGCTTGTACTGTTGTTTTTATACACCAGCAAATGTGTATCGGCTTTACCTGCAATTTGTGGTAAGTGTGTAATGGCAATAACCTGATGTTTGGCTGCATGTTGTTTCATTACGTTGCTTACTTTCATGGCTGCTTCGCCACTAATACCGGTATCAATCTCATCAAACACAATGGTTGGTAAAGCAACTTTATCGCTAATTAATGATTTAATACACAACATTAACCTGCTTAACTCACCACCACTGGCTACTTTATTTATAGGCTGAAAGTTCGAACCTTTATTGGCCGCAAACAACAACTCAATTTGATCGATACCATTGTTGTTAAACGTTTCGCTTAAAATGTGCTGACTAATTTTAATTTGCGCATCGGGCATTTGTACCTGAACCAACAATTCATTCACACGTTTTTCTATTTGCGGAATGGCCTTTTTGCGTTTATCACTCAGTTGTTTAGCTTGCTTGTCAAGCTTTGCATTGAGTTGCTCCAATAACTTTTGTGCCTCGGCAATTTCATCACTTAACGAACCAATATTTTCAAGCTTTTGCTCAACTTCATTTTTAAAGTTAATCAACTCTTGGTTGTTGGCAACGCGGTGTTTCTTTTGCAAGTTAAACAGTAATTGTAAACGCGTATCAATGCGCTCAAGTTCGGCAGGATTGGCTTGCGTTTGTTCTGATATACTTTCTAATTCAGCGGCAATATCTTTCAATTCAATCATGGCCGAATCAATACGTTTTACCAAATCGTTTAAGCCGGCATGATGTTTTGCTCCGTTATTTAAGTTGGTTTTTATCTCTCGTAATGCTTCAATTACACCTTGTTCATCGGCACTTAAAGCACCAAATGCAACACCTGCACTTTGTTGTATAGACTCGGCATTACTCAAAACTTCCAACTGTTTTTCCAGGTCTTCTTGTTCGTTGGCAACCGGATTTACTTCGTTTAATTCGTTTAAAATAAACTGTAAATAATCTTCATCCGTTTTAGCTTTGGCTTCTCTTTCTGTTAAATCGGCCAAATGTTTTTCGGTTTGTTTGTATTGCTTGTGGTTTAGTTTGTATTGTTCTAAGTCGGGTTGATTATCAGCAATGGCATCAACAATGCTTAATTGAAACTCGCTGTTGTTTAAATCTAAAGTTTGGTGTTGACTAACAATATCAACCAACTGTGAGCCTAACTCTTTTAGTTGATTTAAGTTTACAGGCGTATCGTTTATAAATGCGCGACTTTTTCCGTTTGGCGCAATTTCTCTGCGTAATATGCAGGTATTGTCGTAGTCTAATTCGTTTTGTTCGAAGTAGTTTTTTATGCTGTAATTGCTTACATCAAACACACCTTCAATAACACATTTATCATCGGCATTCATCAACGATTTGGTATCGGCACGTTCGCCCAATATCAAACCTAATGCACCCATTAAAATAGATTTACCCGCACCGGTTTCACCAGTAATAATATTTAGTTTATTATTAAATGCAATATCAACTTCTTTAATAATGGCGTAGTTGCGTATGTGTAGTTCCTTAAGCATATAATGGCCAAAAATAGGAGAGCAAATACAAATTATTGCTACTTAATTTTCAACAACAATTGAAGTTGAATATGGATTTAATTTTTTTGAAAACAGCAACCTGAATATAAGGCAGATTGCTACGGGTTTATGGGTTGAGTCTAACTTCGAATTTTTTCGTATTTGTTTATGTTGGCGACATTTATTTCGTTAAGCAACTCAATAGCTTTTGATTTTTCTGTTGGTGTTGCTCCTTTGTAAATATTCACTA
>CAZRVA010000039.1:0-10394 GCA_964603255.1 uncultured Chitinophaga sp. | reverse complement strand
TTCACTAACTCATCGCTTTTTGCCTCAAAAAATACAATAAGCATGGCCGTGTTTGGCGCTATTTTAAATACTTTTTGAACCAACTCTAAACTGGCAAAAATGGCTTTGCGTGCAGCTTCAGGGTCTTTGTGCATTTGGTCTAAACCTTTGCGGTGGTAATTGTAATAAGCTTGTCTAACCGGTTCAAACCTCGGGTTTAAAGCATTGTCAATTAAATTATAACGTGCACGTATATTTCTTTGAAAAGGTTTCCAACCGCTGCTACCATCGCTGCTTTGCGCTTGGTTGGCAATGTTTAATGCTTTGTTAAAATAAGGTGTTCCACCTAATGGAGAAAACGAGTCATAATCTAGGCCAATGGCATAGTTTACGTAAAACGATATCAACGAAATTAGGTTATTGGTAAAGTTGTTTTCGTTGTATTCCATACGCTGAAACTCAACATAGTTAAACTTCCAATCTTCGTCAATTATATTTAGCGTGTTGGTGGTGTACGAACTGCCATAAACAGGGCGTTGGCAAATAATCTGCGCATTGCCCTCCATAAGGTTACCCTGTTGGTCGTATTTACTTGGTATGAACTGAATGGTTAGTTCAATTTTTTCGTTGGTTTGAATTTTATCAGAAGTCCATTTGGTGTTGTTTACAAACTCGCTAATGGCTTGCTCTAACGAACGGAAAATTCTTTTATCGCTTAACTGAATTTGGTTGTCTAATATAATGGTTTTACAGTTTACATCTTGCGCATACAAAGAAGTAATGCTCAATAAAAAAACAACCAATACTAAAACTTTACGCATGTTTTATGTCTATTACTTTTTGTACAATATCGTGTGCCACTTCTGTTTTCGATTTTAGATTATAATCGGTTTGCACACCTGCTTTATCTATAATGGTAATTTTATTGGTATCAAACCCAAAGCCTGCACCTTTGCTGCGCAACGAGTTTAATACTATGAAATCTAAATTCTTCTTTTGCAGTTTTTGTTTGGCGTTAGCCACTTCGTTGTTGGTTTCCAAAGCAAAGCCAACAAGTATTTGTTTTTTGGTTTTGTGTTTACCTAATTCGGCCAAAATATCTTTTGTCTTTTTTAGCTTGAGGTGCAACTCATCGCCACTCTTTTTTATTTTGGTGATGCTTACCTTCTCAGGAGTATAGTCGGCTACGGCCGCACTCATTACAGCAATATCAGATTTGGTAAAAGCTTTCACTGTTTTTTCAAACATTTCGTTGGCACTGGTTACATCAATACGTTTAATATTTGGGTTGATGCTGTTTAAATCTGTTGGTCCGGATATTAACGTAACATCAGCACCATGACGAGCAAACTCTTCGGCAATGGCAAAACCCATTTTACCACTGCTGTGGTTGCCGATAAAACGCACTGGGTCTATACTTTCGTACGTTGGCCCGGCAGTTACCAATACTTTTTTATTTTTTAAACTTTGGGTTGTTACCAAATGTGCTTGTAAAAAAGAGCAAATTTCCTCGGGCTCAATCATACGTCCGGCACCAATTAAACCACTGGCCAACTCGCCATTGGCAACTGGTAAAACAATATTACCATAGCTTTTTAACGTGTTTAAATTATTTTGAGTACTGCCATGTGCATACATATCTAAATCCATAGCAGGAGCAATAAACGTAATGCATTTTGCACTCAGGTAAGTGGCCAAAAGTAAGTTGTCGCAAATGCCATGCGCCATTTTAGCTATGGTATTTGCTGTTGCCGGGGCAATAAGCAAGCAATCTGCCCAAAGTGCAAGGTCAACATGGTTGGTCCACTCGCCTTGGTTATTTAACACAAATTGGTGGTAAACCGGATTTTTACTCAAAGTAGAAAGGGTAAGTGGCGTGATAAAATCTTGTGCTCCATCACTCATCACTACCTTTACCTCTGCACCTTGCTTAACTAGCAAACGTACCAGAGTTGCAGCTTTGTATGCAGCAATGCTACCAGTTACACCCAATAATATTTTTTTGCCTTTTAGCATACCTCAAATAAAACACAAAATGGTTACACTACCAAAGTAATGTAACCATTTTAACGTAATAATTAAACCGTATTATTTGCTGTCTTTTGCAGGGTTACGGAAGTAAATTTTATCGTTTAAAAACTCGTCCATAGCAATGTTTACCGATTTAGGTAAGCGCTCGTAGAAGCTAGAAATTTCAATTTGCTCACGGTTTTCAAATACCTCTTCAAGAGTATCGCTGTCGTTGCTAAACTCTTGCAATTTGCTGTGCAACTCTTCTTTCATTTGAGCCGAAATTTGGTTAGCACGTTTGCTAATAATTGCCAACGACTCATAGATGTTTTGAGTAGGAGCGTCTACTCTGCGCAAATCTCTTACCACTGTGGTAGTTGCTGCGTTGGTGTAATTAATGTTTGCCATTTTATTGTATGTTATTTTGTTGTTTTGTTATTTTCTGAATGCCGTTTTCAATCTTAGTTGAAATGTTTTTTGCTTCTCCTAAATATTTGCTGTTTGGATATTCGCCTTTAAAATATCCGTAAAACTCAAGCGCCTCTTGGTAACGGGCTAGCTTTTTGGTTTCAATACTGTTATCAGCCAAAAGGAAATAAGATTTATAAGTTAAGAAATCTAGTTCCTCTTTTTGTGCCACCTCAGGGTAATCTTTAATTACATTTTGCAAGGCTACAATGGCACTTTTATACTCACCAATGTTGTAATAAAGTTTGGCGCTTTTGTATGCTTTTAACGAAAGTTTAGCCCTTAATTTATCCAATAAAACGTTGCACTCGCTCACATATTTACTTTCTGGGTAAACACTTACAAACAACTTTATGGCTTCTGTTGCTTTGTAGGTATCTGTTTGGTCGAGGTAATAATTTTGCGATTCTAAAAACTGGCAATAAGCGTTCATGTACAAACTTTCTTCGGCCCACTGACCGGTAGGAAAGTTCTCGAAATACGTTTTAAACTGATAGCCGGCAATGGTATAAGCCCTTAGGCCAAAGTTGCAATAGGCACTGTAGTACAATACTTTTTCGGCCATGGCTGTACCGTTAAAATTATCCTGCAATTGCTCAAACAAAGTTGATGCGCGGTAATAATCTTTTTTGTTGTAGTAGTACTGTGCCATTTCTAGCTTTTTATTAGGATCTGGGTTCTTAAGTACCTTTTGGTATTTGCTACAACCCGACAGTAATAATGCCGAAATAATATAGATGCCGATTAAGCGTATGTTCATGTTTTTACGATACAGAACGCGAATGTAGGGCTTTTATTTCTACTTGTAAAGAGGCAAAAGTGCTAAATTTTAAATTTTTCTCGCTATAATACAGTAGGTTAAGCGTTATTTTGGTGTTATTTTTTTGTGCTTAAAACAGGCAAACGTATCTTGCTTGCTTACCATGTTAAAAAAGGCGGTTTATATTATCCTAATTCTGTTCTTTGGCAATACCATCAAGGGTTTTGCCCAAGTGCCGCTTTTTATTGATGATGAAGATAGTACAACCTTAGAGGTGGATACACCAACCCAACATCATCCCAAAAATAAAACAGTAAAACCCAATGTAACGGCAATTGCAACCAACAAAAAAGGCAACAGCCGAGACAATACCAAAATTGATAGCTTGATTATGTTTGCGCATCAATACATGGGTAACCGTTACCGTAGAGGTGGTACATCAACTAAAGGTTTCGATTGCAGTGGTTATACCATGACGGTTTTTAAACACCTTGAAATTAAGTTGCCGCACACAAGTGCAGGTCAAGGTTTGATAGGTGTTACCATTAACCAACAAAACATACAAAAGGGCGATTTAATTTTATTTAGGGGCGGAAACCGAAGAAGCAGAAGAATTGGCCATGTGGGGATAGTAATTAGCGAAAAAGGTGAACCCGTGAAGTTTATACATAGCAGCACCAGCGAAGGCGTGAGGATTGATAACTTAAATGCGCCTTATTACAGAAACCGTTACGTAAAAGCGGTACGAATTCCTGAGTTGTATCGTTAATTTGGTTTGATGTTTGCAAAGTATACGAAACTTAAAATAAAACAGAATATGAAAACAATCTTATCATTTGTTGTGGCATTATTAATGGGCGCAACAACTCTTTTTGCTCAATCAAACCAATTACCTAAGCCAATAATTGAAGTTACAGGAAGTGCCGAAATGGACATTATACCTGATGAAATATATGTAAGCGTAACGCTTCGCGAATTCATGTTCGAGCGTAAGAAGCAACCTATTGCAAGTATTGAAAAAGACTTTAAAGAGGTAACCAACAATTTAAAAATAGACAACAAGTTAATATCGCTTGAAGGTGTTTATGGTACTTACGATTACGACTATAAAACACAAAAGCGTGGCGAGTTTTTAAATGCCAAAACCTACATTATTAAATTTTCAGATTTAGAAAAGTACAACCAATTGGTGATGCAATTAGATAAAAAAGGCATTGAAAACGTGCATATACAACGCACAGGACACAGTAAAATGGAAGAATATAGGCGTAAGGTAAAAGTAGAAGCACTAAAAGCAGCCAAAGAAAAAGCAGATTTAATGCTGGCTGCAATTGGCAAAAAAGCCGGTGATGTACAGTTAATTCGCGAAAGGGATAACAACATGGGTTACCACCCACCTATGTATTTAAAGTCTAATGTGGCCATGGATGCAAATAGTGAATCCGGGGGACAACCAATTGAAATGCAAAAGATAAAATTACGTTACGAGGTTGAAGCTCACTTTTTAATTACCAACTAAATCATGCAATTTGGGTTTGATCGTTGCCCATATTGCGGCAACACCAATGGATTTGTTTATGTGCACGGCCATTATCAATGCAAAGTGTGCAACCAAAATGTAATGCCATGTTGTGGTGGCGAACAAGCTTGTGAGGACGATAATCCTATTAATGAAACTACTGAAAACGAACAGTAACTTTTACTATTGTACTTGTTGTTTTTGGGTTGATGCTGAATTGCGTTTGATCGGTTGATACAAAATCTTTTTCTTTAAGATGCCATTGAGCCTCGTTATCTTCCAAATCTAAACTACCATCAATCACATAAATAAAAAGCAATGTACCGTTGTTGGTTATGGTAATTACTTGGTTGGTATCAAGTTTTAAAACTTCAATGTTCGCATTAACTTCTTGTTTAAAAATTACATTAAAGTCGGTAACCAAACCTTGTGCATGTGTTTGCCAACCACCATCAAAAAAGTGTGGCGCGAATGGTGTTAAATGATGTGTTGTCTGTTGTTTATGCGTGATGGTTAATTCACCATTAAGCAACATCAATATTCTGTTAAAGCCGGTTAAATCGGTAAAAGTAGAGGTTTCGGTTTGTACCGTTGCGGTGCTTATTCTAAACAAAAAATCTCTTTTCGAATAATCAGCTTCTTCCGGATAGATAAACAATTGCGTGGTAGTTCCGCCACTCCAATTGGTGGTAATTTGTTGGTTTTGTTTAATTAGCTTTATCATGTAACAAGGCTAAAATTTCTTGGGTTTGATTGGGTGAAAACCAAAAATTAGGAGCTTCTTTTTTAAACCATGTAATTTGTCGTTTGGCATAATTACGGGTGTGTTGCTTAATTAAATCAACCGCTTTTTCAAGGTTGTGTATGCCATCAAGATATTCAAACAACTCTTTGTAGCCAACGGTTTGCAAGGCATAATTATCGCGGTGTGGCAACATGCTTTGGGCTTCATGTAAAAGTCCTTGTTGCATCATCACATCAACACGCTGATTAATTCTATCGTATAAAACCTCGCGTGACAAATCAATCACCACCTTTATTACATTAAAGTTGCGTTGGTGTTTTTTGGTATTGGGTACAAAACCATTTTTAATGGCCTGGGCTACTTCAATGGCACGCATTACCCGTTGTGGATTTAATAACTCTGTTTGGTGGTATAAATCCGGGTTAAGAGAAAGTAATTGTTGTTGCAAAGGTGCTATACCTTGTGCTGCATAAAGCTGGTTTAATTCATCACGTAAATTTTCATCAGCCTTGGGCATATCATCCAAGCCATCAATCAAAGCTTTTACGTACAAACCACTGCCACCAACCGCAATCACCACATCGTGTTGTGTAAATAACTCATCTAGTTTTAGTAACGCATCACGTTCAAAATCACCAGCAGAGTAGGGTTGATGTATGCTTAAATGACCAATAAAATGATGCTTAGCTTGTGTTAGTTCTTCAACAGAAGGTTTTGCAGTTCCTATGCTAATCTCCTGAAAAAACTGCCTGCTATCTGCCGAAATAATTTCGGTATTTAATGCTTGTGCCAGTTTAATAGCTGTGGCCGTTTTACCAACAGCAGTTGGGCCAAGTATGCATAGCAGTGTTTTTTTCATCTTGAATTTAGGTGTAAATTAAATATCTTGGTTGTAATGAAACAACGCGCAATAATAGTAATATACTGTTTAATAATGGGAGTTTTGTCTTCTTGCCAAAGCGATCCATGTGGTGATTACAAACCGCCTAAAGCGGCCTCGGTTAAATTTGTTATTGTGCTTGATGCTACCGATAGCATGAATTTGGTAAAAGACATTTACTATCCGCAGGTAAATAAAAAAATGCCAGCATCTGCTACTACCATTTATGTCAATTATATTTATCAGTTTGATGAAACAATAGTGGTGCTAAATTACACACACGACACCATCAACAAAGCAGATACCATTACGGTTAAATCAAGTGTAAGTCATTTTACTTATAACGATTGCACCCATGAATACATACCATACTTTAAGCCGCTTGAGTTAGTAAGCAGTACTTTTTCATCAGCCACAGCCTCGGCAACAGGCGTAACCGTTACCCGATAAATGAAACGTTATATTATTTTATGGATAGTTTTTACGGCATTGGTTAATCCAACTCATGGTCAGTTTAACAAATTTTTATTTGGTTTTGATATCAACCCAATGAGCAATGGAAGGGGTTCGGTTTTTAATACTACGTTGGTATCAACCCAAAATAAACTTCCAATAAAAGTAAGTGTTTGGGCAGGTGGGCCATCGTCTCCTTTTAAAGATTACAGCTATTCTTATGCTTACTTTAAACCTGGCTTTTTGATTAAGTTAGCGGAGAATTTTGAGAGAAAAAGCCTTGCCTATCTTTCTATAAACCTAAACACCGCATACTTGTGGCATTCTTTTGAAACAGAAATAGAGGACGATTTTAGAACCAAAAGAATGGTAAAATTTGAAGCGGAATCGTTTGTGTTTGGCTACGAGTTAGAGCTTGGAAAATACAGCAACATTGGAAACTCTATGTTTAGCTTACATTATGGTTTTGCCATTGGTAGTATTTACAAAAGCGAAGATGTGATGAGTAATTACATTAAGTCGGACGAACCTATTAACAACCACGCACCCGGATTGGGTTATGGCAAATCGATAACAGGAAACTTTTTTATTGGTATTTCAACCCGCTTGTAAAAGCATTAAACAGGTTTGTGTTGGTATTTGTGTAGCAAACGATTTAGTTTTTCATGAATACCGTGAATCATCGTTCCACCGTGATAACAAATAATTTTGGCTGGATTTAATTGCACAATCTTTTCAACTGATTTAACAGCTGATGTCATATCTAATGTGTAGTTAGGATTCGCAATTTCAAATTCATCATTTTCTATTACCAATGCATCGTTGGCAATCAGTGTATTTTCATTTTTAACAAATAAAGAAACGTGTCCTTTGGTGTGCCCGGGAGTATGTATTACAAATACATCTTTTTCAAACTCATCGCCATCATTGTAGGTATGATTAACGGTGCATCGTTTAATGTTTTGTAATGATTTAATGAAGTGAATTGCCCAAGCTTTATGATTTTCAGGAATAAAATCCAATGTGCTTTCTGCTTGCATCAGCCTTTCTGATTTAATGTTACCACAAACAGAGGGTTCTTCAATTGCACTACAAAACACTTTAAGGTTTGGGTTGAGTTTTTTAAAAGCATGCAATCCTCCCAAATGGTCTATATCATCATGCGAAATAAAAATACCCGATAGTTGGTTGATGTTGATGTTAAATTCTGATAATGCTTGTACAAATTCATTAACAGTTTCTTCGTAACCGCAATCAATCAGATAGGCTTTGTGCTCCAGTTTGATTAATGTAGGAAACAGTGTAACATCAACGTTATTTATACGTTTTTCAATTTTAAATGTGTAGAGTTTCATAGGCTTGTTTTATGGGTGATGTTAAAACTCCAATTCCATTCCATCAAAAGTACCACTGCTCATTAACAGCAGGTTTTCTTTACCGCTGTAGTGGCTTTCAATAAACTTACGCAACTCGTTTTTATCTGTAAAAACTTTTATGTTGCCGCCAAATCCTGCTGCTACTTCGGCTTCATCAAGCATAGGCATTTTTTTCATTTCCAATGCGTGCTTGCTAAATAACACTGCACTTACATCAGCCTCGGCCATGCATTGGTTGTAATGCGGCAAAAATGCTTTGTTTAAACTGCTAAAGGTATGCAACTCGTAAATGGCAATAAGTTTACGTTCGGGGTGTAAGTTTTTAACTGCATTTACCGTTGCTTTAAGTTTGCTGGGTGCATGAGCAAAGTCGCGGTAAACAACAGACTCGGCTGTTTCTTTAATGGTTTCTAATCGTTTGGCTGTTCCTTTAAAATGTTGAATAGCCTCATAAAATTGTGCCTCAGTAATTCCAGCTTCTATACAGGCAAACTTAGCTGCCATCATGTTTTGTAAGTTGTGGTTTCCAAACACCTTCAGCGGAATTTCTTGTCCGTTTACCACAATATAAGTTACCCCGTTTTTAACCAGGTTTTGCGGTGTACTGTATGGAATCAATCGGGCTTCGCATGGTGTATTTTCGCTCACACGTTTAACTTCTTTATCATCGGCACAATAAATAAGCGCACCATGTTTTGGTAATCCTTTAATAAAAATTTCAAACTGCTCTACATAGTTTTCGTAGGTAGGAAACACATTGATGTGATCCCACGCAATACCGGTTATGATACCAATTTCGGTATGGTAAAAATGAAATTTAGGTCGTGGGTCTAAAGCCGAGTTTAAGTACTCGTCACCTTCAAAAACAGCAAGCTTACTGGTTGGACTAATACCTACCATGGTATCAAAACCATCAATTAAACTGCCTACTAAGTAATCAAAATCTATGTTGTAATATTTCAGTACAAACAAAATCATGGCTGTGGTACTTGTTTTACCATGACTTCCGCCAACCACAATACGTTTTTTGTCTTTGGTTTGTTCGTACATATACTCCGGGAAAGAGTAAATTTTTAAACCAAGTTCTTGCGCTTTTATTAATTCCGGATTGTCTTTACGGGCGTGCATACCCAACACAATGGCATCAATATCGGTGGTAATGTTTTGGGTATCCCAACCAATTTGTGCAGGTAAAATTCCTGCTTTTGCCAATCTACTTTTGGCAGGTTCATAAATTTCATCATCACTACCTGTAACTTTAAAACCTTTATGGTGTAAAGCCAATGCAAGGTTGTGCATCACCGCACCACCAATAGAAATAAAATGTACGCGCATACTTTTTTGTTAAAGCACGCAAGTTATTGCACACACTTAAATGGTGGTGTTTGAGTTATAAACAAAAAAGGGTAGATGTGTAGGAGAATAAACAATAGGCAAATGCGCTTTACCTATTGTTCATTTAAAAATTATTTAGTGCCCATAAAGGCAATATCTGCGGTGGTTGAACCTTGGGTAATGGTTGCACCAAATGTAAACGAGTTGTTGGTGCTGGTGTAAACAAAGTGTTGACCAACTACACCTTTACCTATTAAAGTTGCTGCACTTCCGTTATAAGTTACATCTTGCTGTAAAATACTACCGGTTAGGTTTGATTTGGTGCCTAAAGCGACATCTGTGTTAATGGTTAAATCGCTTCCAACCGAAATAATTAGCTTGCCGCTACTACCTTTACTAACAGTTACAGCCTTACTGGCAGTTTGTGCGTTACCCGAGATGGTGGTAACCAGAGTGCCATTAAAGGTACCCACAACACTATCACGGTTATCGTAAACTGTAGAAACAGCTGTGGCCACTTGCTCTTTAGTGCAGCTTGAAATAAAGATTGCTGCACCCGCTGCAACAAAAATAGAAAGGACTAATTTTTTCATGTGATACAATTATACTAAATAAATGATAAGTAATTTACTCATCAAAAGTAGTGGCCTCGTCAGGAATCGAACCTGAATCAAAAGCTTCGGAAACTTCTATACTATCCGTTGTACTACGAGGCCAATGTTTTTACAAATATCAACAACAATTGTCAATAAGCAAGATGGTTATTGGATGTTGGAGGTTAGAAGTTGGATGTTGGAAGTTAGAAGTCAGAAAAAATGAACTTCAAACCAAAAACCACAAATACAGACGCTGCGGTCTGTACCTACGGC
>CAZRVA010000038.1:13285-19709 GCA_964603255.1 uncultured Chitinophaga sp. | reverse complement strand
AAAACAGATGCCTAATCTAACATCTACCGTTTACACAAAATTCTTCACACGCTCCTTATTGGCTATCCAATAGCGGCAATTTCTTTTGTTTTTTTTGCAAACGATAACTCTTTAGTTACCTTAATTGGGTTACCCTCTTTTATTTCTGATTTGGTTTTTGCCTTACTTATGACTTATACTGTTGGCTTGTACTTAAAGCTGATTGTTAAATACCTAGATAAAAGCTACTCATGGGGCAATGATTTTAAAACGCGCTTATTAAAGCAGTTATTATATGGCGTTATTTGCCCATTGATAGCTTCTATGCTATTAGAAGTGGGATATCTTTACGTTATCAATATTCCATTAAAAAGTTCCTCAATACTTAATTTAGAATTGCCCCTTACTTTCATCTTCTTATTATTGGCTAATCTGTTCTATTTAGTTAATTATTTATTTTATTTTAGAAAAGCAACATTGGATACTGTTAAAGAGCCATCAATTCCTCAACCAATCCAACATATTGGTTATATTACAGTTCAAAAAGGTTATACAGAGACACGAATTTTTATTGAAGACTGTGCGCTACTTGTATGTGCTAATAAAGTTGTTTGGCTACATACATTTACAGGAGAGCAGTATCGCTTACAGGGAACAATGGAGATGTGGCAAGAAAAATTGGCTAGTGCGAATTTTTATCGCATTAATCGCCAATATCTTTCTTCGTTAAACGCAATTCAATCAATTGAACAAACCGAAACACGAAAACTAAAGGTAAATTTCATTACTACCTCAGAGGCTGTTTTTGTTTCAAAGCTAAATGTTGCCAGCTTCAAACAATGGTGGAAACGGTAGACCCATTTCAGGGGGTTTATTGGCCGCTTCGGTAATATTATGGCCGTTAATGGGCTATATCAGCTGGTTTTAATTCAATTTTGCATATTGATAATAAACGTTAATTGAGAAAAATGAATAAGATACTAGTTGCCTGCCTTTTTTATCTTTCAATGCCATTGGGCTTACTTGCCCAAAAGCAACCAGTACCCATTACTCTCTCATTTTTTAATGAGGCCACGGCAATTCCATTTACACGTTTTTTTACCATCCCAATTCATCCGGGAGTTCAGTTCGGAACCGAAATTGATTACACACAAAAAAGACACTTTCGTGTATTTCAAACAGCCAACCTTTCATATTATTATCACAATTATCTGGCACAAGGCATTGGGTTTTCTACTGAATTAGGTTACGAGTACCGAACGAAATTGGGTGTTGCATTAGGGGCTCTATTGGGTGCTGGTTATATGCACACTTTTACCACTGCCGAAGAGTTTACTTTTTCAAACGGACAATATGTTAAAAAACCCGATACTGGAAATTCAAGACTCTATCCTTCCTTTTCAATTGATGTAGGATACTACCCAAAAAAAATAAGGGGTCCTAAGTTTTACATTCGTTACCAATCATGGGCAGAATATCCCTATTCGCCTGGTTTTATTCCAATAATGACCCACATCAACCTACATGTGGGAGCAAAATTCTTTATAAATAACCCAAAATAGTCCTAATGATTAAATCAATATATTATCTCCTTACTCTTTGCATAGTAATATCATGCAGAAAAGGAGAGCACATTGAACCTACGTTTTATCACTGCAATTTTAATTTTGCAGACAGCAGTTTAAATCATGCAAACAATAATAAATATCAATCCTTGATAAATGATATGACCTCAAGTGGGGTAGTTGGAATTACAATGTCTGTATATCAACCCGTAAATGGAATATGGAATGGCGCAAGTGGCAAGGCTGATTTACATAACAATATTAATATGTTACCCTGTAATATCAGTAGGGTTGGTTCAACAGTTAAAATGTATACTGCTACTGTAATTCTAAAACTTATGGAAGAAGGAAAATTGTCCTTAGATGATAAAATTTCTGACTACCTAAAAGGAGATGTAATACATAAAATTGAAAATGCAGACAAGGCAACAATTAGACAATTGCTACAACACACAAGTGGTATTTACAACTATATTCAAAACTTAAGGTTTCAAACCGCATCCTTAAATAACCTAATTAAAGAATGGAAGCCAGAGGAGTTATTGGGATATGCCTACAATCAAAACGCATACTTTAAACCAGGCGAAGATGTTCGTTACTCAAACACCGGCTATATACTACTGGGTATGTTAATAGAAAAAATAGAGGGGAAACCTTTTTACAAAACACTAGAAGAAAAATTATTTGTTCCGCTAGACTTGAAAATGACCAAGTTTGCCGCAGAAGACCATATTCCACATGGGATAGCGAGGGGCTATATAGACTTGTACAGTAATCTACAAGTAATAGAAAGCACATACTACAGTGGTTGGGACTATTATACTGCAGACGGAGGCCTAATTTCAAATCCTTACGATATGATTAAGTTCTATCAGGCGTTAATAAATGGAAAAATAATAAAATCAAATACATTGAATGAAATGTTCAAATGGAAATTACCAAAAGAACATGACAACTCCTTTTTTCCTATATCTTACGGTTTAGGAATATTTAAAATTGAAACAAATTGGGGCACTGCATACATGCATAGCGGTGATGCTATTGGATATTACGCTAATATGCTTTATTTTATAGATGATGGAACCACTATTGTTTATGCTGCAAATAGCAATTATGGTAAGATTGATGATTTTTTATCATCTAAAAAAGCAATGGAAAAAATTATTGCAACTATACGGTAATAAGAACAGGCCATGAATAATAACGACACAAAAAGGCTCCCAAGGCTGGTGGCAATTTTAACTCAATTGCAATCAAAACGCGTTTTAACAGCTCCTGAATTAGCAAAAAGGTTTGGTGTAAGTACAAGAACTATTTACAGGGATATGAATGCCCTGGAACAAGCTGGCGTTCCTCTTTTTGCCGAAGAAGGTAAAGGCTTTTCGATAGAGGAAGGATACAGAATACCGCCAATTATGTTTACAGAGAGCGAAGCAAATGCATTAATTACTGTTGAAAAATTAGTGGCAAAAAATAAAGACACCTCTTTAATATATGAATACAATGAAGCTATTAATAAAATAAAAGCCGTATTAAAATCAAACATGAGAGACAAGGCAGAGTTACTCGCAAAACGTATAGTTGTTAGGCCACAAATTGAGCATACTGATACAAGCAATACAATTAGTAAAATACAAAAGGCTATTACAGAATTTAAAATCGTTGAAATGGTTTATCAATCTGCAATAACGAACGAGACAACCACAAGAGAAATTGAACCATTTGCACTATATAATAATACTCAAGAAAGCTGGAACCTTATTGCTTTTTGCTTATTAAGAAAAGGTTTTAGATTGTTTCGTCTGGATAAAATCAAATCGCTTACCATTACTGGTCAATCGTTTAAACCACACAAAATAACACTTGAAGAATATATTGAAATGCAAAGAAAAAAACATTTTACACCCTTGACATAACGTTGTCAAAACCCAATATTTACTTTGAGAAAATTTTAGAACAAATGAAGCAACACACAACTAACTATTTTAACACGTTTATTGAAATAGCAGAAGATTGTCCCTCCTTATGTGGTGAAACTCCACCAATAAAAGGTGACGTAAAAACAGTAGCTAATATCCAGTTTGAATTAATAAGTAAAAACCCATACAAGTATACTTCAGACGATGTTTTTTTTCGGGTTTTTGCAATCCGTAATGATTTAACTGAGAGTCAATATGAGAGTGCGAGAAAGGCTTTTTTCTCAAAAGGACAACCTTGCTTTAGAGCCTCACCACTAACAAAACGTTACGGCTGGGGTATTCACAATAACGAGGAAGGTAAGGTTGCTTTATATGCCGTTGATAGCAAAGAATATAAAAATCTTACCCAAGACAAAAAAAATAGTGTGGTAAAAGCAATGAAATCAAAACGTTAAAAACAACAAATTCGCCAAACTATATTTTTTGCGTAACCTACAAGCTGTTTTTTAAACAGCCATTAAAATACCTATAATTTATTACGGCACATATTAAACCACAATATTTGGTTGGGTTAATCTTGCTTGTTTTCAAAAACTATATGACATTAAAAACAGTAACATTTATAATAAGCATTGTATGCTTTTTTTCTTCTAATGCACAATCTTTATCAGAAATAAAAAACAAACGTGTTTTTGAGCACCACAGCTCTTTAATTAATAATAACAATGATTTTGGCGAAAATGCAAATGGTATTCAGTCGGGTTATGATTTTATAAACCACACTTATTACTTTAGCTATAATAAAATAACTTTTGGGCCATACACAAACGGTGAGGAGTTAAACCTAGATTTAGTTGAACATAATGGTCCATTCGGAAATGGTGGAAATTTTGGTTTTACTTCCGGCACTAGCAGCATTTGGGACGGTGATATAAAAGGAAATAATATTACACTTTGGATTAAAGCTCCAGCCAGTTTTGATTATAATTCTGCAACAACCTTATCCGATTTGAAGTTGGTATTTGAGTCTGGTGTGTCAAGTAATTCAATAGAAACCGTTGATACATTTACCTACATTGGAAAAATTCGAGGCGGGGTTATGTATGTTGCATTAAAATGTTTTCAGGTAAATAATACAAACGTTGTTGTTGGCAAACAAAATGTTTTTTTCGATTTTGATTATAAATATGGCGTTTCAACGGTAGGAGTATCTGAGGCCAACCTTAACAAAAGAGTTCTTGTTTATCCTAATCCTGCTTATAATTTTATAACTATCATGGATGGGGAAAAATCCTTACTGGCTGGCTTTACAATAATAAACTCTTTAGGAATATCTATGGCCCATTTAACTCGTTGTTTAGCTTTAAATTATGATGTTTCACAGTTAGCTCCTGGGGTATACTTTATTGTTTCTGACGAAACTAATCAAGTTGTTGCACGATTTGTAAAATAAACCCAATAAAAACGGACACCTTAATATATTAAGGTGTCCGTTTCGAAATATGGTTAAAAGCAAATTACTTGCTTAAGTACATGCTCTTTTCTTTAATCCATTGGCGGAAAACAGGGTCGTGTAAATCTTTAATAAAGCGAATAGCTTCACCCGTTGATTTCATTTCGGGACCTAACTCTTTATTTACACCTTCAAACTTATTAAACGAGAACACCGGTTCTTTAATCGCATAACCTTCTAGTTTTGGTTCAAACTTAAAGTCTTTAAGTTTATGTGTACCTAACATCACTTTAGTTGCAATGTTGATGTAAGGTATTTGATGTGCTTTGGCAATAAACGGCACCGTACGCGATGCACGCGGATTGGCCTCAATCACATATACCTTTTCGTTTTTAATGGCGAACTGAATGTTTAACAAACCAATAATGTTCATGCTGGTAGCTAGTTTTCTGGCGTAATCTTCCATTTGTGCTTTTACATTTTCGCTCAAGCTAAATGGTGGTAACACCGCACTCGAATCGCCCGAGTGGATACCTGCAGGTTCAATGTGCTCCATCATACCCACAACTTGCACATCGGTTCCATCACAAATCAAATCTATCTCCGCTTCTTCTGCTCTATCCAAGAAATGGTCAATCAATACACGGTTTCCGGGTAAATCACCCAACAAACTAATTACTGCATTTTCCAATTCTTCATCATTAATTACAATCTTCATGCCTTGTCCACCCAATACATAACTTGGGCGCACCAACACCGGATAACCCACTTCGTTCGCCACTTTAATCGCTTCTTCAGCATCTTCGGCCACACCATATTGCGGATAAGGAATATCCAATTCTTTCAATAAATCTGAGAACGAACCACGATCTTCTGATAAGTCCATGCTTTCGTAATCTGTTCCAATAATTTTAATACCGTGTTCTTTTAGTTTTTTAGCCAATTTAAGCGCTGTTTGTCCTCCAAGCTGCACAACTACACCTTCAGGTTTTTCATGCTCAATAATGTCTAACAAATGCTCCCAGAAAACTGGCTCGAAGTACAGTTTATCTGCTGTGGTAAAATCTGTTGATACGGTTTCGGGATTACAGTTTAACATGATGGTTTCGAAGCCACATTCTTTTGCAGCCAACAAACCATGCACACAACTGTAATCAAACTCAATACCTTGTCCAATACGGTTTGGACCTGAGCCTAATACAATAATCTTTTTCTTATCGCTTACCTTGCTTTCGTTTTCGCCATCATAAGTTGAGTAGAAATAGTTGGTTGGTGATGAGAACTCAGCAGCACAGGTATCTACCGTTTTGTAGGTACGGATAATGCCCATTTCTTTACGTAAAGCACGTACATCATCTTCAGTAGTATCAGCGCCAAGTAACCAGGCAATTTGTACATCGCTGTATCCTTTTTGCTTTAACTCCAACATCAACTCGCGTGGCATATTTTTCAGGTTGAACCTGCGTGTATCGCTTTCAACCCTAACCATATCATTTATTTGGGTTAAG
>CAZRVA010000038.1:4445-13185 GCA_964603255.1 uncultured Chitinophaga sp. | reverse complement strand
GTTGAACCTGCGTGTATCGCTTTCAACCCTAACCATATCATTTATTTGGGTTAAGAACCAACGGTCTATTTTGGTAATTTTCTCAACCGATGAAATTGGTACACCTAAACTCAATGCGTCTTTAACGGCAAATAACCTGTCCCAACTTGGGTTTTTCAGCTTATCTACAATCTCTTCTAAATTTCTGTTTTGATATCCATCAGCACCTAAGCCATTACGTTTAATCTCTAACGATTGACAAGCTTTTTGTAAAGCCTCGATAAACGTACGGCCAATGCCCATTACTTCGCCAACAGATTTCATTTGAAGACCCAATGTTTTATCGGCACCTTTAAATTTATCGAAGTTAAAGCGAGGTATTTTTACAATTACATAATCTAATGCAGGCTCAAAATATGCTGATGTGGTTTGTGTTACCGGATTTTTCAATTCATCAAGCGTATAACCAATAGCCAACTTTGTAGCAATTTTTGCAATTGGGTATCCGGTTGCTTTTGATGCCAATGCTGATGAACGTGATACACGTGGATTAATCTCGATGGCAATAATGCTTTCGTCTTCCGGGTTTACCGAAAACTGTACATTACAACCACCATTAAAGTTACCAATGCTGCGCATCATGTGTATTGCCATATCGCGCATGTGTTGGTAGCAGCTGTCGCTTAAAGTCATTGCAGGCGCAACCGTAATCGAGTCACCTGTATGAATACCCATCGGGTCAAAGTTTTCAATCACACAAATTACCGCTACGTTATCATTTTTATCACGCAATAATTCTAACTCATATTCTTTCCAACCAAACACGGCTTTTTCAACCAATACCTCATGTGTTGGCGAAGCAGATAAACCACGTTGTAAAGCAGCGTCTAACTCTTCTTTCTTCCACACAAAACCTCCACCGGTTCCACCTAAAGTATAAGATGGACGAATAACCAATGGAAATCCGATTTCTTGTGCAATTTCTTTACCTTCTAAAAACGAATTTGCGGTACGAGATGGAGCAACACCTACACCAATTTCAATCATTTTTTGGCGGAAAGCCTCACGATTTTCAGTGGTTTCGATGGCTTTGGTATCTACACCAATCATGCGCACTCCGTACTTTTCCCAAATACCTAACTCTTCACACTCAATAGCTAAATTCAAAGCTGTTTGTCCACCCATTGTTGGAAGCACCGCATCAATTTTACGTTCTTGCAAAATCTTTTCGATGCTGGCCGGTTCAAGTGGCCACAAATAAACGTGGTCGGCTGTAACCGGGTCTGTCATAATGGTTGCCGGGTTTGAGTTGATTAATGAAACTTCAATTCCTTCTTCTTTTAACGAACGAGAGGCTTGACTTCCTGAATAATCGAACTCGCAGGCTTGACCAATAATAATAGGTCCACTTCCGATAATTAATACTGATTTGATGCTTTGATCTTTTGGCATGATGCTGAGGTTGTTATTTTAACGTTGTGTGATTTTTAACCCCGTAATGGTATAGCTAAAAATTGGGCAAAAATAAGAGAAAGCCTCAGTTTACAAAATTTAATGCACCAAAAATATGTCAGCCCAACATGTAATGTGAGTGTTTACAGCCGTTTTAATTTTGTAAAAAGAAGTTCGCTTGTTCATCAACCCTTATAAACACCACCTTTGTTTTAACCAAGAAGCTTTAGCAACACCTCTTTTTTTATTTCGTGCCCACCGTCAAATTCAATAATTTTTGCTTGCAGTTTATTCATTAACGCATATACACTTTGATGCTTTTCTGGCGTGATAAAAGGATCGTTTGTACCGGTAATGTAAGTTATAGGTAAACGCGTTATTTTGTTTGATAATGGCTCAACTAATTCTGCCGCTATTTCTCCGGCATAAATTACAAAGGCATCTATTTTTTGTTGGGTGTGATTTATAAACCTTGAGGCTGTTGCCACACCTTGCGAAAATCCCAACACCACTACTTTTGCATGTAACGGTATATTAAGAGATTGGTATAAAACCGAGATGTAGTTGATGTAATCTGCAATTTCGGCTTCGCGGTCTTCGCTTGTCATCCAGGTTGCAACAGGCTTGCCGCCAAAACCACGGGCATAAAACTTATTTAAACCCTCAGGAGCTACAATAAAACGATTGCCATCATTCAATACTTCAAAATCTTGAATAAATTCGGCAGCTAATTGCGCATAACCATGCATCACCAACCAAACTTCTTGTGTTTGCGGACCTAATTGTCCCAACGTAAAAAATCGGGCAGTTTTGGTTACTTGTATGTGGTGTTGATTGGGCAAAGCCAAAAACGTTAAGCCAAGTTTCCTTCCTTCAAACGCTCGGTGTTTTCGGCAATTTGAAGTTTATCTATAAACTCTTGAATATCGCCATTCATTACATCAGGCAAGTTGTATACTGTTAAACCAATGCGGTGATCGGTTACACGTCCTTGAGGATAATTGTAAGTACGAATTTTTGCAGAACGATCTCCGGTTGATACCATGGTTTTACGTGAGCTTGCAATTTTTTCGTTGTGCTTTTGTAATTCCATTTCGTACAATTTAGTACGTAACATTTGCATGGCACGGGCACGATTACCTAATTGGGTTCTTTCTACCTGACAAACCACCACAATACCGGTTGGCTTATGGGTTAACATTACCTTAGATTCAACCTTATTTACATTCTGACCACCAGCACCACCCGAACGTGCTGTTTGCATTTCTATATCAGCCGGATTAATTTGTACGTCTACCTCTTCAGCCTCCGGTAAAACTACCACTGTTGCTGCAGATGTATGCACACGACCTTGGGTTTCGGTATCGGGTACACGTTGCACACGATGCACGCCACTTTCGTATTTTAAAGTTCCGTACACTTCTTCACCAGAAACTTCTACCACAATCTCTTTATAACCTCCGGCTGTACCTTCGGTAAAATCAATTAATTCGGTTTTCCATCCTTTCGATTCGCAATAACGCATGTACATACGGTACAAATCACCTGCAAAAATACTGGCCTCATCACCACCGGTGCCACCACGTATTTCAAGCACAACATTCTTTTCGTCTTCCGGATCTTTTGGTACCAACAACATGCGAATTTCTTGCTCCATGGGTTCAACCAAAGGAATCATTTCGTCCAACTCTGCCTTGGCCATTTCACGCATTTCTTCATCCTTTTCGGTGCTTAATAACTGCTTGTTGTTATCAATGTTACCAACTAAGTTGCGGTACTCGTAATACTTATCTACAATTTTTTGAAGCTCTTTATATTCTTTGTTCAGTTGTGTAAAACGTTTCATATCTCCAACCACATCCGGTTGAGATAACATGTCCTGAACTTGATCAAACCTAACTTTAATTGACTCTAATTTATCTAGCATTTTGGTAATTTTATCGAACTAAACCTTGTTGGTTTAAAGGAATTTACATCACCCATCAAACCAAAAAGGTGGGCGAATTTCGTACTTTTTTAGCACATCACCAACCTAAACTAATACGAGTAAATGTAAATGCTGTCGGGTTTTTGAATGTACAGCCTTTCTTTTTCAATACTAATTTTTTGTACACGCGAGGTATCTGGTAGCTGAAAATTATTGGCCAAAGCTGTTTGCCAGTTGTATTGATTTAGTCGGCCATCATTGTAATAATAAATGTTTTTAGTTGAAACTTTAATATCTCCAATGCCTTTAATAGGAATTGTTTTGATGTATGATCCAAACACATCAAACAACAAAATACCGTTAATAGAATCGAGTACGAAAACCCTGTCGTTATTATCGTAAACACCACAAACTGCAACATCTTTATTGATGTATTGCCTTACGTTACCACTTGTTTGTTCTACCTGATTGTCGTGGTTAATTTTTTTGAGTTGCAAATCACCAATATCAAAAACCCATAAATGATTATCGTAAGCACGGGCAATGCTACCGGCTTGTATTATGTTTGATTTATTGAGATCTATTTCGCCACGATAAGCCAAGTTATTATCTAAATAAATTACCTTATTTAACTCGCGGTAAAACACAAAAATTTGCATGGGATTGGTCACATCAATATTAGTGATGTTTCCGGTGTAATTGTAATTTAACGTGCCTAGCAACTTACCGTTTCTTCCGTATTTGTTTAGTTGGTTGGTTTGAGTAACCACATACATGTTTCCTAAATTATCGGTTTGAATAAACTTTGCATTTATTTTTAGGGCAGTAAGTGGTAAAAAGTTGGGACCACCAGTTTGCTTCGGAGCAAATGCCTGCAGCATCAACATCAAACCTAAAACAAAAACGAATTTGCGCATTACTCTGTAAACGTTTTTAAAGTTAATTCATTGCCATCAAAAACAGCATAAGTGTAATAACCCATCCAGTCGCCTAAATTTACGTAGGTGCTGCTCTCGTTTATGGGCCTCATCATGGGTAAATGCCTGTGGCCGAATATAAAAAAATCTGTTGGTGTGTGTGTTAAATACTGTTTGGCGTAAAGCATTAAATATTCTTTATCATCGCCATAATACACTGCGTTTTCGGTAAAGGTATGTTGCTTGCTACGTGCCGAAAACCAGTTAGCAATACTGATGCCAATATTGGGATGAAAAAAAGCAAACAACCTTTGGAAAAAATAATTGCGGTAAATGCCCAATATAAATTTAAACCAACGCTGTCCGGGACCTAGTCCATCTCCATGCGCGATATGAAATTTTTTATTTCCCAATACCACATCAATGGGGTTGCTGTGAACTGTGCAGCCCAATTCTTTTTGTAAGTATCCAAACTGCCACAAGTCGTGGTTGCCATGAAAAATATGTAACTCTACTCCGGCATCGCTTAGCTCGGCAAGTTTGCCTAATAACCTGGTAAACCCTTTAGGGACAACGGTTTTAAACTCAAACCAAAAATCAAACAAATCGCCTACCAAATAAATGGTTTTTGCATCGTGTTTAATGCTATCAAGCCATCTTACAATTTTTTTCTCACGCTCTAAGCTACTCGCATAATCAGGAACACCCAAGTGAAAGTCAGAGGCAAAATATATGTTGTTACGTTTACTCAACTATTATGATGATTTGGTTTTTGGTGGTGCAATAATACGTATTGACTATTACAAATAACCATTAGTGGTTGTGGTGCTGATCGTCAATTAAAAAAACAAACAACTCTTTGGGGCCGTGTGCTCCAATAACCAATGTCCTTTCAATATCGGCAGTTCGGCTTGGGCCGGTGGTAAAACTAAGCATGCTAGGTGTATTGCGACCGTATTTATTTTTAACCACTTGCATGGCTTCTTTCATTTCCATGGTAACCTGAGAGGTATATGCAACCACAATATGTATTTGTGGAAATATGGAAATGGCTCTTCCGTTTTTTACAGAGCTTAATAAAACACTTCCGGTGCGGGCCACCAATGCCTCACAACTGGTTATACCCACAATGGCTTTGTCTATTTGCGTTTTATCTGCTTGGTAGGCAATGCCACTATCTTTAAGTTGATTTTGTAAATCATCTTCCCAACAATGAATCTGTTTCAATTTTTTACGTTCGATAAGTGTAAGTAACTTATCAATAAAATCAAACTTGTTATCGCAGTATACAAACTGACCTTGCGCTTGGGTAAAGTTTCGGGCAAAGGTTTCTAATAAAGGTTCTTGCAGTTGGGGTTGAGTGTATACATTACTTTCCAAATCAATGTTGGCATACATTGCTTTAGATTTAAAAATAAGTGCTTGACGAACTTTTTTTAAAATTTTTTCTTTAGCTGTTGTTGTGTTTTGTTCAAATGCCACCGCAAGCAAGTTAAGTAATTTACACAAATATAGAAATTACAACAATAAACACACCCTTTAGCCCATTTGCTTACGGTTTTTTAAATGTGTTTTTCTTAGCAAGCCCAACTTTGTCTGCTACTTTTTTAAGTGTGGTAATTGTTTCCTCGTGGTCGTAATTTATTAATACAGATTGTATGTACAACTGGAATTGCGCCTGCATTTGATGCTTTTCTTTATTACGTTTCATGGTTTATTTGGTTTAACGGTATGTACGTAAAAAATATTGAAGTGGTTTTATTACTTAACAGGGCTAATAGCAATTTTTTGCCAAAACCGCCCATCATTAAAAATGATGAGCGGTCTCAAAAAATAAAATCTATCTCGCAATAATCAACTTATACATTCCGCTTTGTCCGTTTACATTAATGCGTATAAAATACATTCCCGAACCAAGTGTGTTGGTTTCAATCTCTTTTTCAATATTACCTTGGCTTGGAGTTACATTATATGTTGATACACTTTGCATCATGGTGTTTAACAATTCAATTTGTGCGGTTTTATCACTTTCAAAACTTACCGTTACACTGCTGTTTGCGGGGTTAGGATAAATTAACAAATTTGGTATAACAGCTTGTTCTGTTAATCCTGTTGATGGTGTTATTTGTACTTGTTGATTTAGTTCTACATCAGTACAACTTGGATGTTGAGCAATTACTTTTATGTTTCCGTTGCCAACATTTCCCCATAAAACTGTTGCACTGTTTTGTGCTGTACTTTGTAGTTGCCCTCCGGTAATTTGCCACACGTAACTATGGTATGGATTGACATTGGTGGTATAGGTTTGAACCGTATTTTTAACCGGGGTTAGGTTACCTGTTATGCTTGTTAGTTGTGCAGTAGGTATTACCACATAAACAAAGGTATCAATACCCACACAAACAATATTGCCGGTATTTACAGGTACTTGGTAAGTAAACACATTTTGCTGAGGCATTACTGCTGCGGTAGCAATATTAAAGTTTGTTACCTGTTGTTGGTTGATGTCGTAAAAAGAACCACCAACCGGATTTACATTTTGTTTAGTTGCTAAGGTAATAACACCAGTGCCACAAAAAGTTTCGTCTGAACCTGCATTTATGGTTGGTATAGGGCGAACTGTGTAGTAAACACTGTCTTTTACAACACAACCGCTCGAGTCTTCTACAAACCATAACTTGTTTACAAATGGATATTTGGCAGCCGTATAAGTGTTAAAGTTAGTTATTGGATTAAACAAAGAATCGGTAAATATTCCATTGGTGGTTATACCTTGTTTTTGTCTTACGTTAATTAAACCATCTGTAGCACAAAGCTCTTGGTTTGCACCCGCATCAGCCCAACCTTTTATTACCCTAATTATTACTGTATCGCTTTGGCTGCAAGATAAGTTATTTACAATTGGGGCTTGGTTGTAGGTTTGTGTGTAAACATACCTTAGCCTATTCATATCTGAATTTACAACTGCAGCCTTGGTGTTAAAGCTATACGTAGTTAAACTTGGAGATACATTATTAACCACAAGTCCACTTCCACTAACCAAACCCCACACACCAATTTTTCCACTGCTTTCTTTGGGTTGATGGCTATAGTTAGCCAAATTTATCAATCCATTTTCATAGCAAAAAGCAGTATCGCTGCCGGCATTGGTTTTTGGCAATGCAAATACACGTAACAAAATAGAATCTTTTGCAGTACAACCGCCTGCACTTGTTGGTGCTGTGTATTGGTAGTTAATATAATACCCGCGATTGGCCGCGGCTACATTTGTACCCATGTTGGTGTAAAAAGTATCTTGCGGTAAACCCGCTAATTCGCTTACGTTTAATGTTGCGCCATTAACTGCATTAGGGGTTGATGACATAGACCAAACACCGGTACCACCTTGTACATTACTTGGGGTAATGGTTCTGTTTGGTAAGTTTAATGTTTGGGTTGATGCACAAATGTTTGAAGGAGTTACACTGCTTATTACCGGAACATTACTTACAATTACATTTACAGCACGAGAAGTGTCTTTGCACCCAAATGCTGATGTTAATACAAATTTATACAAGCCCGATGTTGTTGCCGAATAGATTAAGGCTGTTTGTCCATTAATTACACTTCCGTTTTTAAGCCATTGGTAAGTATGATTGGCGTTTGGCAGGGCGCTAAGTTGTGTAGTATCTCCCGCACAAATTGTTGTATCGGTATAATTAATTATTGCAGTTGGTCTTGCGTTAATACTTATAGTTTGTATCGTAGTATCAACACAACCTTGGCTAGATGTGGTAACTAATTTAACATGATGTGTTCCTGTGGTGTTATAATTAAACGTAACAGCCGAATCTGTTGATGTAGTATTGTTTGGCAACAACCACAAACGGTTATATGGTTTAGTGATTTTAGAGGTATCAACTGCGGTAAAATTATTGTTAGTCGACAAACACTGCACCGGATTTACAATTCTAAATGATGGTCTTGGGTCTATCCTCAACACCATTGAATCTACTACTGTGCAATTAAAACCACCCTGCACTTTTACGAAGTATTTTGTTGTTGCGGAATCTGTTGCCTGGTAGGTTTTAGCGGTAGTACTTGGACCAAAAACAGGAGTACCGTTTATACTGTTTCTATACCAAGTATAAGTAAATGTATCAGCTCCCGTTGTTTGGGCAACGATATTTATGGTACTGTTCCTGCAAACCAAAGTATCTAAGATAGAAACCGAAATTAAACTATCTATAGAGATGGTATCGGTAATAATCTTCGAACAAAACTGTCTTGGCAAAGCACCCGGTGTATTAACAGTAATCCTTACAAAATATTTACCCGGTAGTGGATAGCTAAATGTATCGGAAATAATTACTCTTGGTGTATCTAAAGGAACACCCGTTAGCGCTGCCGGGTTGGGTTGTATTGCATTTATAATACGAGAGCCACTTGCAAAAGTAAAATCATTGGGTTGGTTGGCAATTTGAAC
>CAZRVA010000038.1:0-4345 GCA_964603255.1 uncultured Chitinophaga sp. | reverse complement strand
TCAATTCTACCAAACGTCAATTTGCCGGGTCTTACAATGCCATTGTTCCAACTTAAAGTGGTAGTGTCAGTTCTAGGTATGTTAGGATAAAAATCTGTATCGTGTGCAGTAACGATAAAACACAGTTGCTGTCCGGCACAAACGGTATAATTTACTATTGGTGTGTTGCCCGTATTTGCCGGTATTGTTCTTATTTGAGGCGGGTTGTTTCCGGGTGCAACAAAAGTATAATACTGCAATTCTCTCTGGGTAATGCCAACCAATAATGGGTTATTTAAACTGTCGTAATTCCATTGTTTAATGACCAGATTTAATACGCCAGACAAATTATAGGGTGTGTTATTTACTGCATTAAACCTAATGTCTCCAGTTGTGGAGTCAATAATTACGTATGGGCCAGTAGGTTGTGGATAGTAAATGTGAGGTGGACGGGCAGAGTTCAATGGAAATGGGTTGGTGCTACTGAAGGGTGGTTGGTACGTTACCGGAGTTCCGTCTGAGCGCCTAGCGCTATCAAGGGCATAGGTTAGCGAATCACCATCAGGATCAATAGCCCCTAATGCAATAGATTGTGGAACACCAGATGGTATTAGCATAACCGCCTCATTAGTAAGTTTGGGTGAGTTGTTATTAAGTACACCGCCTTGAGAACGGTTAAAAATATTAATGGTGGCTGATAAGCGAATGTCTTGACTACCTGAGTTTAAGAGGTTAGTTATCCCAACATTTCTGCAACAAAGGTCCCAACTAATATCCCAATACTTACAAGAGGTTGTGTCTAACGATGTAATATTTAGATTGAGCGTGCCTTCAAAAACATATTTTTCTATCGCAGGAGTATAGGTTCCCGCAGTAACTTGGCCTAAATTTGTACACGTATTTTTAAACGTAGGACAGGCTTGTTTTCTGAAAGACTCTGCATCTTGCACACTAACAAGAATAAGCGTGAAAGAAACTTGCGAGGGATTCGCCAGACAACCCGGTGGGTTTAAACTTACATTAGGCCTTGCCGTCATGGTTTGTACGCAGTTTGGACTACCACAAAGCGTTACTCCTGTGCAATCCCTGTAAATGGTAAGCCTTACTTTCCATTGGCGAGGCCCAATGTTTTCGTATTCAATATCGCCACCGGCAACGTGAGAGGCATTGGTGTAAAATGGTGCTAACAACAACAGCACCCATAAGTATTGTTTCACAGATAAAAGTTTAAACATTTTTGCAAGATGTTAAAATTAAATTTAAAAATAAAGCGTTAGTCTACAACAACTTAACATTTAAGTTTTTTTAGGACACAGGATCGATGCACAAGACGAAACATTATCTTGGTATTCATCAACCTAAATGCACAAAACAAACAACCAATTAATACCTCAATGGGATTTATTGACCCAACCTGCTGCTTTTAGAAAAAAAGCCTACATTTGCAGCGCTTTTTATGCATATCGAAGTATTAAAATCTAAAATTCACCGCGTTAAGTTAACTCAAACCGAGTTGCACTACGTAGGTAGCATTACCATTGACGAAGCGTTGATGGAAGCTGCTAACATGATTGAAAACGAAAAAGTTCAGGTGGTAAACGTTAATAATGGCGAACGCCTCGAAACCTACATCATTAAAGGCGAGCGCAACAGTGGCGTTATTTGCCTTAATGGTCCTGCTGCACGCAAGGGTTTTGTTGGCGATTATTTGGTCATTATTTCATACGCTTCTATGGATTTTGAAGAGGCAAAACAATACAAACCTATTGCCATTTACCCTGATAATAACAACCGACTAATCAGTTGAGTAAACAAATAAAAACCATAGCGCAAACAGCTTTAATTTTTGCCATTGGGGCGGCCTTTTTATACTTTGTATTTAAGGGTACCAATTGGGCCGATTTGTGGTTAAAGTTTACCCAAACCAACTACAATTGGATTGCTGTAGGTTTACTCATTTCCATTATCAGTCATTGGCTTAGGGCTTACCGCGCAACCATGCTTTACAGCGCCATGAATTACCGCGTAAGTACAGCCAATAGTTTGCACGCAGTTTTTATCGGTTATTTCATCAACTATTTTATTCCGCGTGGTGGCGAAGTTTCTCGTTGTGCCGCTTTAACTAAAACCAATAACTTACCGCTCGAAAAAGGCTTAGGCTCTGTAATTACAGAACGTTTGGTTGATATGGTGATGTTGCTCATTATTCTTGCTGCAGTTTTTGTTTTGCAGTTTGATGTAATTTTTAACTACATCAATACCAACCTTGGTACAGAAAAAACAACCGAAAACAGCCATTTAAAATTTTACTTATTAGGAGCAATTTTTATACTAAGTGTAGCCTTGTATTTAATGCGCAAACAATTGGCAGCTATGCCCATTTTTGCCAAGGTTTTGGATAAACTTAAAGGCTTTGCACAAGGGCTTACAAGTATAAAAGAAGTTAAACAACCTGCACTTTTTGTTGCCTTGTCGGCAGGCATTTGGGTGTGTTATATTTTAATGATGTACTTCTGTTTGTTTGCTCTACCGGCTACATCGCATTTAACTTTTACCCAATGTTTAACCGTGTTTGCCATGGGTACCATAGGAATTGTAATTCCTGCGCCCGGAGCAGGTGCCGGAACTTACCACTTTGCAGTAATGCAGGGTTTGTTACTTTTTGGTGTAGTACAAGAAGATGGCATTGCTTACGCAACCATTGTGCATGGTGCACAAATGGTGATGTTTATCATATTGGGTGCAATTAGTTCATTGGTGGTTTTAAGCAAACACAAACAAAACGCTTCATCATAAAAATACGGTTATGTCTCATCACAAAAGCATTTTAGCTAAAGTTTATTCATCAACCCAAACCCTTGCCCAACAAGTGCAAGCGTGGCAAAACAATGGACAAAAAGTGGTGTTTACCAATGGTTGTTTTGATTTGTTGCACCGTGGTCATGTTGACTATCTGGCTAAAGCTGCCGATTGCGGACAAAAGCTTGTTATTGGTGTAAACACCGATGCATCGGTAAGTAAATTAAAGGGACCAAATCGCCCAATACAAGATGAGCAATCGCGTTTGCAAATTTTGGCTTCGTTGCAGTGTGTTGATGCCGTTATTTTATTTGATGAACAAACTCCTTACGACTTAATTAAAACCCTTCAACCCGATGTATTGGTAAAGGGAAGCGACTACCAGCCTGAAAACATTGTGGGTTATGATATTGTTACGGCCAAAGGTGGTGAGGTTAAAACAATTGATTTTATTCCCGGCTTTAGCACCAGCGCAATTGAACGTAGGGTAAAAAACAGCTAATTGGCCCAAACCATTAAGGGCTAGGTTTGTTTTTAATATAATGAATTCCAATCCTATTTCTATTTTTTGGTACCGCAGAGACCTTCGTTTAGAAGATAATGCAGGTTTGTATCACGCACTTAAAAGCGGTTTACCTGTTTTGCCCATATTTATTTTTGACAAACACATTTTAGATAAACTCGAAAACAGGTACGATAAACGCGTTGATTTTATTCACCAACAACTTGCCGAAATAAAAAAACAATTGAATGCCTTGGGCTGTGATTTATTGGTTTTTTACGGGGCTCCGGAAGAGGTTTGGCCAAAAATTACCAATCAATACAACGTTAAAAAAGTATACACCAACCACGATTACGAGCCTTATGCTAAAGAGCGTGATGCTTGGGTTACCAACTTTTTCACATCAAAACAAATTACTTTTAATACCTACAAAGACCAATGTATTTTTGAGTTTGATGAGGTTTTAAAAGATGATGGAAAACCATACACTGTATTTACACCATACAGCAAAAAATGGAAAGCTAAACTAAACGATTTTTACCTAAGTAGCTATCCAACAGAAAAGTACTTTTCGGCTTTTTTAAAGGTTGATGAAAAGCAAGAGTTGATCTCGTTAAAGGTCATGAATTTTAACGCAACCGGAGCTGGTTTTCCATCAAAACAAACGGCACAAGGTATTATAAAAAACTACGATAAAACCCGCGATTATCCTGCCATTTTAGGCACATCTCGTTTAGGTGTACATTTTAGATTTGGTACCATTAGCATTAGAGAAAAAGCACGTAAAGCCAAAGCACTAAACGAAACTTTTTTAAACGAGTTGATTTGGCGCGATTTCTACATGATGATTTTGGCACATTTTCCTCATGTGGCCAAAGGTGCTTTTAGAAAAGAATACGACAACATACAATGGGTTAACAATGAACAAGACTTTGCTGCTTGGTGCGAAGGGGTTACGGGTTATCCGATTGTTGATGCAGGAATGCGCGAATTAAATGCAACAGGTTACATGCACAACCGTGTACGGATGATTGTGGCCAGCTTTTTAACCAAACATTTATTAAT
>CAZRVA010000037.1:12403-20313 GCA_964603255.1 uncultured Chitinophaga sp. | reverse complement strand
ATCATGTAAATACTATTCAATAAAATTATTTAAAAGGACTATCCTTTTCTTTTGCCACAAAATTATATACAGCCTTATCGCTGCGCGAAGGTAGCAAGATGTTTAACCATTTTGAAACTTTGCCTATGCCTGTTAAAATTTGTTGGCGCTTTCTGTTTTTAACCATCTTTACAATAGCCTCGGCAACGGTTTCGGGTTGCATGAGTTTACTTTCATCTAAAGGCGATTCTTGCTGTGTACTTCCGTTTTGGTTAAGTGCCACATTACGTATGTTTGATGCCGTATAACCCGGATACATCATACCCACATGTAAACCACTTTTTAAAGTTTCTACACGCAAACTTTGCATAAAACCTTCTAATGCAAACTTAGATGCCGAGTAACCTGTGCGGGCAGGTAAGCCAACTAAACCGGCAACAGATGATACTGCAACCACCGAACCTTTTTTAGCCATTAAATATGGTAACGCATATTTGGTACAATACACCGAACCCCAAAAATTAATGTCCATTAATTGCTTCAAAACACTTATGTCGCAATTGGCAAACATGGCTCGCATACTAATGCCCGCGTTATTTATGAGTACATCAACACCACCAAATGTTTTAACCGTTTGGTTAATTAACTCGGCACAATCTTGCTCAACACTTACATCACATTTTACGGCCAACACTTGCACACCAAATTGCTCGCAATGTAGTTTTACCGTTTGCAATTTATCAATACCTCGAGCTGCTAAAACCACATTTGCACCTTGTTTGGCAAATGCATAGGCAGTTGCTTCTCCAATTCCGGATGATGCTCCGGTTATTATTACTGTTTTATTTTTCAATGCAATGGTAGTTTTGGTACATCAACCCAAATTAATTCGCCCATGTTGCGGGCCACTTGTTTCCACGATATTCCTTTAAATTGAATACAAGCTTGCCCAGCTGTGGGCAAACCTTCAACAAACCCATTGGTTAAATAACCTGCCAATGATGTAATCGCAGGATTATGTCCAACAAGGATTACTATTTTGTTTTCATCGCTTACGTTTCTTATAACACTTATGGCTTCATCAACCGTACAGTTGTACAATTCAAATTCTTTTTGAATGTTGTGTTCGTTATACTCCAGTTGATCTGCAATAATCTTTGCTGTTTTTGAAGTACGTTTTGCTGCACTACAAACAATTAAATCGGGAATGATTTTTTTACCTAACAAACGTTGACCCATTTCTGCAGCATCTTCCTTTCCGCGTTCATTTAAATTCCTGTCAAAGTCTGATTGTAAACCATCTGCATTAACTGCTTTGGCATGGCGCATAAGTATAAGTGTTTTCATATCCTTGTAGGTTTTGATTTTGGAGAATTTGACAACTATCGCATTCAATCCAAACACAATATTTAATGGGCTATAGCTATTTATTAAAACGATAAAGTGAGTTAAGTTTTAACTCAACCCACTTTATTTTAATTAGTATCTTTCATCATCAAAACCACCACTCTCTTCACTCGATTCTCCATCATCAAACAAGCCAAATTCATCAGCTTCATCATCACTAATCTCTCCCGGTATTTCGTCTGATTTATCTAAGTAGTTTTTGGTAATCTCGTCAAATTCATTGTCATCAACCAAACCAAAACGCTGCACTTTGTCGTACTGTTTTGGTGCTAAACCAACCGATTTGCTGCAAATAGGATATTTAACTCCGGCTTTTTCTTTCATTTCAATACCAACCAACTCTAGGTGCATGGTCCACATTTCAAGAAAATCGTATACATAAACAATTTTTTGGTGTGGGTCGTTTACAAACATGCTTAATCTAGAGTCTTTCATGGTAGGAATCGGAATGCTATCCTCATCATTGTCATCACTCATATCTTCCAAGGTAATTTCCTGTTCTTTTTTCCAGGTATCATTACTCATGTAAAACGAGGCCATTTGTTTTTGGTCGAAACCAATTGAATCTAAAATAGCTTTGTGAAACTCTAAAAAAGTTTGCGATGACTTAATTTCAATAACGCGAGAAATGTCTTCGTATTCCTCAAAAGTTAGTTTGAATTTATATAGTGCCATAGTTTAAGTTGGTGCGATTTATATTTTTTAAAGAATTGCAAAAATATACTTTATCAGCAATTGCACACACTGCTATTTTAAAATGGTAACATTTCCGGTTACTTGCTTAAAAGTACCTTCAAATCCGGTGTAAGTTATCACATAAACAAATGCATCCTCAGCCAAAATATTGTTATTTAAGTCCCTGTCGCTTAACAACTTTTTCTTGTCTTTTGTTTCAAACACCAATTTACCCCACCTATCGTAAACGCGACAGTGGTAATCTTTAACAAACACCGGAACCACATTCCACAAATCATTTATACCATCACTGTTTGGCGTAAACGCGTTTGGTACATGCAATAACGGGGCTTGCACCAACTCAATAGTATTTGATTGGCTGCTATAAATACTTGGTTGATTTTCGGGCGCAACTACGTAATAATAAAACAACCCGGTTTCTTTATTTAACTCCACATCAACCAGAGTGGCATTTTTATTTTCGTTTGATGCGCGCAAAGAGAAATTATCCTCTGTGTAATCACGTTTAAACAAGTCGTGCCTATTGGTTCCATTGGTAAAAAAATCGTAGGTAGTCCAATCCAAGTTGTGCTCAAATGGCTTGCTTATACCTTTTAGTAAAATACTACAAGCCGGTTTGTTTTGTTTTGGTTTTAAACCACAATCGTTGGTTGGTTCAATCACATAACAATAGCGGTAGTTCTGAACATCCACGGCCTCATCAACCCATATGGTATCGTTGGAATTTGCTGTTTTTTCGGTAAGTTTTTGCTTTTGTTGCGTTAATAAATCAAACCTAAAAACTTCATTTAACGGGTGTTGGTTTGATGGCCAACTTAATTCAATTTTACTGTTATCAATAACAGTTACATAGTGTGGCTGAATGGGTTGTGGGTATTGGTCATCTGTCCACGGAATACAAACAAATTCTCCGGTATCGGTTGGGTTATCGCAATTATCATGCGCTACCAATGCAAAACATGTATTTTGTTGGGTTGGGTTGATTACCGTTTTAAGTACCTCTGATTTAAAAGTATTATCGTATTTACCTGCCTGTGTAATATTGCCCGATGCATCACGTTTAATCAGTGTAAACGATTTTGTGATGCGTGGTGAATTGGTGAGCGGCCAAGATAAACCAACCTGATTTGTTCCAACCAATTTTATGCAATTCAGCCCAACACTTGTTGCCGGTAATGGTGGTAATATCACCACAAACAACTTTCCTCTATCTCTAATAGGTATTGGGCAACGGTTGTCTTGCACAATAAAATCTAAAGATAAAGTATCGCCAATTCTATCGCATGGTGCAATTAAACTGATTTTAAATGAAGCATTACCTACTCCATTTTTATGCGTTACCAAAGCAAATGGCGCTTGCTTTAAAGTACCATTGTAAGATAAAAACAGCGAGTCGTTAAACTCGTTATCAGTTATATTTAAAACCGCATTTAAAGTATCGGTGGCGCGCACATAATAAATGGTATCACGGCTGTAACTATATGCGGTTGCATCAAAACTATCAACCAATTGTGTGCACGATAACCTGACGCCACCACTATTAACCCCACATAAATTTTGGGTAATCACTTTGTAGCAGTAGTTTATGGTATTTAAATCTGCAAGGTTTTTATCTAAATAAGTATTAGCCAATTCTCCTCTACTAAATTGAGCTATAGAATCAAAACTGCTTCCTTGGCTGTTTCTGTAAAGGGTAATGGTTGAAATGTATTTAGACTCAGGATTACTTTGCCAATTGTTATCCCAACGCAACAACATATCATTTTCACCACTTCTTATGGCACATGCTAAATCAACTGTTGGTTCAGGTAAAGGTTTTACCAAAATGGTAACTTTACCTGATGAAGTATCGGATGTTCTACAGGCAAAATCTCTTAGTTTAAAATTGATTACAACAGTATCGTTGGTTTTATTGCAAGGCGCTTTCCATTTTATATTAACCCTTATAAGTCCTTGTTGGTGCAACAACTCTGTAATTTGTGGGGTATAAGGTGCAGGTAAATCAAGTAACTTGCTCACCACATTAGTAATGGCTACAGAATCTGAGTTTACATCAGTAATATCAAACGTATAACTTAAGGTATCGGTTGCTATTACAGAGAGCATGGTATCTTGCATAACAGGCGGAATAGGATTTGGCCTGCTATCAAACTTAAAAACAGCATTGTTGCAACCACCTAAGGTTGGGTTATTGGGTCTTCTTCCGTTGTTTGTTCTACTGTATGCACCCGGTGTTGTAGGGAAATCAGACAAACCACCACAACCGGCACACACAGATTGGTATACAGCTCCAGTTTCATCAAAATGACTGGTGCCTCCATCAACATGCTCTTGGGTGCGGTCGCCACCAAAATAAGTTGCGTAGGCCACACGCCTGAGTCTTTTATCAAATACAATTAAATAAAAATCAGAACCGTCTGTTGTGCGTTGAAATGCATCTGATGTTGTAATTAACCCACTTACATCTGATGTTTTAGAGTTGTGTCCTTGGTTTACTGAGCCACCCCAACCACTTAAGTATATTTGGTCACACTCATCAACCATAAAAGCAGATGGCGATAACTTTGGAAACAAACTACCACTACCAAATACCATTTGGTTGAGCACAGTGTTCAATTGCGCATCGTAAATTGTAATAAACTGTTTACCTCCAATCTCGTAATACGTATTGCCAAGTTGAGGGAAAAAACCCATGGTTTGACCTGTTATATAAACATTTTTGTCTTTGTCGGTATAAACAAAATAAGCTTGATCGTAATTGGATGTTCCTAAATAAATGGATTTTTGAAGGGTAATGATTGTGCCACTTTGAACATACATTGCCACAAAACCATCAACCCCACCTTTGTAACCCGAACCTGAACTTGCAGGTAAATTGTTACTTAAAGTACCACCTGTTACATAAAACTTTTCTCCTTCAATGCGTATACCATAGGCTGCATCTGCACCACTTCCACCAAAATATGAACTGAACAAGACATTACTTAGCTCTGCATTTAGTTTAATTACCCAGCCATCTTGTGTACCACCTCCAAAAGTACCTTGGGTAGCATTAGCAAGTGGAAAAGATTGATTTTGGTTACTATTTGTAACTGTGGCTATGTATACATTTCCGGCAGCATCCAAACGGATATCGCCCCTAAACTCATCACCAAAATTGTATTTAAGTTGGTTGGATTGATCTATGGTATTGTGGTTGTTATAACCATCGTTTTGTGAACCACCTAAATAGGTTGAATACCTGAGTATATTTCCGTTGGCACTTAAGCAACTTACAAATAAGTCGTAATTACCATTGTACGAATTATCAACCCCAAGCCTGTATGGAAAATTGGTTGAATTGGTGGTTCCCATTACATATAAATTACCAGCCGCATCACAACTCATACTATGTGGTTGCTCGTTGCCAGAACCACCTAAATATGTTGCGTACAACAATTGGGTGCCATTTGCCGAGAATTTTAAAATGCCTACATCGCGCGAAGGACCATTATCAAAACTTCCACCACCATAAGAAGTTTGGTAAGCACCTGGTGTAACCGGAAAGTTTATGCTGTAAACAGTTCCACCTCCATAAGCATTTCCTAGGTGATCGTGTGTTGCTGTAAAACCAAAATTATCGGCTACAGATCCACTAAACGTACTAAATACAACAGATGGATCAATAATTAAACTATCGTTATGCGATAACCCTTTACCTAAATTTATGTTGTAACTTAATGTATCATTGCTCAGTAAATATGCACTTTCTACTGGTTGGTTTTTATCGCCATTAATTATAAAACTGATGGGCTTTAACTCCTTTATTTGACCAAGTGAGTGTTGAATTGTTAAGTCGCCACTAACCAAACTTAGTTGGTTTGCACCACGATAGGCCAATTTTATGTTTAATGGGTTGGCACCTTGCTTAACAATAAAAGCAGTTTTAACACCGCCATCCTCGCCTACTATTTCAAAATCTATTTGCGGATAAACATTTTGTAATATAATTTTTTGAAAAGCTCTTGCTCCTACTGACCATTTGCTTTCGTCTTTACCTAAATAGTAATTATACAAAGTAACCGCAGGTATGTATGCTTGATGGTTGTAATTATTCGCCCCAACAAAATCTATAAAAATGGCATGGGCGTTTACTGGTTCATCTACTTTTTTGTGTTGTTGTTCGTGCAAGGCTTGTTCATCAACCAAATTATAAACCAAACCCTTGTTGGTAATGTATAAATCGCCACCCGGAATATCTGCTTTGTATAAAATAAAATGTTGCCACTGCCCTTTATTTTCGATAAAGCGCACTTGCTGACTGTTGGCGTAAAATGGCGCAAACAGAAACAGTAAAAGCAAATATTTGGTAATTATTTTCAATGCAGTACAAACAAATATAAGTACTTAATTGATTTTGTGGAAGAAGTACATTTTTTTGTAGACTTAAAAGATATGAAAATAGTTGTATTAACAGGTGCCGGAATTAGTGCCGAAAGTGGATTACAAACCTTTAGGGGCAGCGATGGATTATGGGAAGGCTATAATGTATATGATGTAGCCACGCCTGAAGCTTGGCGTAAAAACCCAAGTATGGTTCAGGAGTTTTATAACATGCGCAGAAAAGCTGTTTTGGAGGCAGAGCCCAATGCAGCACACTTTGCTTTGGCACTTTTAGAACAACATTTTGATGTACAAATCATTACCCAGAATATTGATAACTTACACGAGCGTGCAGGCAGTATAAACATTTTACACTTGCATGGAGAAATTACAAAAGCACGCAGCACATTAAACCCAAGCCTGATTTATGATATTGAAGGGTGGGAAATTAAAATGGGTGATGTATGCGAAATGGGATCACAACTAAGGCCACATATTGTTTGGTTTGGTGAGGCTGTACCCTTGATTGAGCCGGCTGCAAGTATTGTGCAAGAAGCTGATTTACTTGCGGTAATTGGCACATCATTACAAGTATACCCTGCAGCAGGTTTGGTAGATTTGGTAAAGCCCAACACCCCTGTTGTGGTAATTGACCCGGCTACACCCGAAGTAAAACACACTAAACGTAATGTTACGTACATTACAGAAAAAGCCACAATTGGCGTTAAGCAATGGGTTGATGCGCTAATGAGCCAAACCACATGATTTTAAGCAATAGCTTGTAAATGGTTGAACAACCTTTTAATTTGCCATTGTTTTTAATAACATCATATTATGATTAGAGCACCTTTTAATTTACAGAAGTGGATTGATGAAAACCGTCATTTGCTTAAACCACCTGTAGCCAATAAAAATTTATATCCGGAAGGAACAGATTACATTGTAATGATTGTAGGTGGACCAAATGCCCGCAAAGATTACCATTACAACGAAACCGAAGAACTTTTTTACCAATTGGAAGGTAACATTACCGTGCGTATACAAGAAGATGGCGCCCCTCGCGATATACAATTAGGCCCGGGCGATATGTTTTTATGTCCACCAAAAGTACCACACTCACCCGTGCGTACGGAAGGCTCTATTGGTTTGGTGATTGAGCGCATCAGAGCAGGTAAAGGTTTTACTGATGGTTTGCTTTGGTTCTGCGAAAAATGTAACCACGAGTTACACGCTGATTATTTTGAATTGCACGATATTGAAAAAGACTTTTTACCAAGGTTTAAAAACTATTACAGTAGCGAAGATTTGCGCACTTGTAAAAAGTGTGGCCATGTGATGGAAAGCGACCCAAGATTTGTTTAGATAACAGAAACAGCCGCATCGGTTAACTGATGCGGCTGTTTTATTTGGGTGCAATGCGCGGTGCACAATGCAAGTTAGATTACGCCTTGCAGGGCCTAGTCACA
>CAZRVA010000037.1:0-12303 GCA_964603255.1 uncultured Chitinophaga sp. | reverse complement strand
TTAATAAGCGCTGAAAGTGCGCAATCTTATCGCGAGTTGGCAACGCCACTCGCAAATGTTTTAATGATATTGTTTTCTTTTTTTGCAATGCGCGGTGCACAATGCAAGTTAGATTACGCCTTGCAGGGCCTAGTCACAATAGCAACGAAGTTTTAATAAGCGCTGAAAGTGCGCAATCTTATCGCGAGTTGGCAACGCCACTCGCAATAATTCTAATTAATTTAAAGCCCAAGTTATAACTTAACAACAATAGATTTATCGACTCACATCTACTGCGGTTTTCCAAACTCAAGTACTTGTGTGGCTAGTATTTGAGCGGTACGTTTGTGTTGTAAAAAGCCTATAGCAGCATATTGTTTAAAATCTATATCAGCACTTGATAACACCATAGCCAACGCACCTTCTTGAGTTACTTTTTCGCTCATTACCATTTTACGTACCACGTTATGGTGACTTAACTTTATGCCTTTGTTCTCTCCTGCTGTTGGTGTACTTGTAACCTCTTTTTGCACCAATACAAAAAAGATATCCAAGCTGTCGTTTTTACCTTTTACCTCATAATTAAACAACATGGTTTTGGTATCTGGAGTCCATGATGCCGACATTAACAAGTAATGCTCGGCCGGTTTGCGTGTAAAATTCTCAATTAGTTTGCCAACATCATTTTTGGCACCTGCCGGTAAAGCTCCTTTACCATTAACAAAAACCATAGGTGTAAACATGGCACGTTGGTTATTGGCCCTTGCCATCATTTCTTGCCTAAAGGTGTACAACGAATCTGAAAATGGATCAACCCAACCCGATTGGTTCCATAAATCAACGTGATAATCTAACGTATACACCTGCATTTTAGAAGAATCGGCAATTGCGCGTATTTGTGTGGCAAATGCATCGGCTTGCGGACAACTGCTACAACCTTCCGAAGTATAAAACTCTACCAAAACAGTGGGTACATATTTTTCCGTTTGTTGCGCTTTAACACCAAAAACTACTACATAAAAAATAACCAACAACAGTGCTTTTTTGTACATGATTTATTGTTTTAAATGGTGCGTGAATTTAGTAAAAAGTATACTAACGCGCAATTACACGGTGTATGTTTGGGTATTATTTGTAATTGTGTGTGTGGATTGATATTTTCGAAATCTGTTAAACCCTTACAATGAAAAAAGAAATACTAGCCTTAACTTTTAGCTTTTTTACCGCAATAACTGCAAGTGCCCAAGAAAAATTTAATACCGAACCCAATAACGAACGTAAAGGTTTTGCATCCATTAACATTGGTGTAAGCGCTCCTACCGGAAATTTTGGAAGTAAAGATTTTGACAACTCGGAGGCCACATATGCAAATGTTGGTGCTATGTTCGACTTAACATTTGGTTACAAAATATCACCAAACTTTGGCATTACAGCTATGTGGCGTAACCAGATTAACGGTATTGATACGGATAAATACAAAAAAGACTTTGAGAATTATTTGGACAATAACACCAACGCCTTTTATCCAAGAGCCGAAATTGAGGCCGGGTCATTTAAATTAAGTGGATTTATGGCTGGTATTTACACTACTTTTCCAGTTTCTAAAAAATTGTTTTTTGATACACGTGTATTATTGGGCTATTCGCTTGCTACCTCACCATCTTTTTCAACCGTAGTATACGAGAATGGAACAAAATCGTTAACCATAAATAGAGATCAAGCTGAAACTGGTGCGTTCTCCTACATAGTTGGTGCTGGTATAAAAAAAGCCGTTTCAGAAAAAACATACTTAATGGTTAACATCGATTTTTATTCAACCAAAGCCGAATGGAAAAACGTGAGAGAAACCATATATAGTTACCGAACCGGTTTTTACAATTCTGGCAACTTCGAAATGACTCAAAAGATGAGTACATTAAATGTAAGCGTAGGTTTGGGTAAGCGATTTTAGTGTGCTATTTAACCTTAACATGTTGAATACTTCTTATAAAACCCACAAGGTATAACCATACGATTACAAAATTTATTGTAATGAATGTAAGCTTCCGTTAAATAGGGCACAACCTTAATACCAATTTAGCAAAGCAAGTATTTGAGTTGTCAGAAAAAATCGGACAGTTGAAAATGATTGCAGAAGACAACAAATTTCATATTACCGCTGTAGCAGCTGCCAACAACTTTTTCGTAAAAACACTTCAAAAACCGAGGATTTTGTTGCGGACCGAGCTAACGGCTCAAATCCAGTGGACTTATTTAATACCCCCACCTGTTGCAATTAAATACACAAAACACTAGCTTTAAACCATGAAACATAGCCACCACTTTATTATATCATTACTTTGCTTTTTTTTAATTGCAAACGTTACTAAAGCTAACAACGATTGGAAACCTGTTCCTTTTTTATCCGGTAAAATAATTAACGGCATAGCACGCGTTGATAGTTTTTTGCTGGTAAGTTGTGCTGATAGAGACAGCTCATTTATACGCATAAACCTTTATACCAACCAAGTAAAATTTATACGAAATGATTTGGGTAAGTTGTTTGGCACCAACGGTTACATCAGTTTAACAAACATTGGCAAACACTTACTTTACAAAAACAACGACACCTTGTACATATCGCACAATTATGGTGATACCTGGACACGAAATAACTTCTTATCCGGAACAGATATTACTACCTATGCCGAGCAAAACCTGTTTTTTGTTGGCTTGCGTGGTGGTGTTTTTATATCGCGCGATTTTGGAACAACATTTAGTAACCTGTATACCGAACAAACTTCTTCCTACCAATCTTGCAGGCCATTGGCAATTGTTAATAATCGTATATTTATAAAGCATGCAAATGGCTTACGCAGTGTGCATCTGGATAGCCAAACCGTAATCAATTATCCTACCGCGCTTGCTATTTTTAATATGGTTAAAATTAACGACAACAGATTGGTGGCATCTGTTGCTGGTAAAATATATGCATCAACAGACCAAGGACAAACTTGGACGGAAATTACCCAACTTAACAGTTTTGTGCAGACTTTAGTATATGATGAAGAAGTTGTATACGCAACTGCTACAGGAATACCTGTTCAATATTCCATGAATAAGGGTGAGTCGTTTAACCTGCTTGCTTATGGTATGCCAACCAATACAACTACGTATCAGCTGGCCATGGATAGTGCGTTTGTTTATGGAGGAAGTGACAACGGGGTATTCAGAAAAAACAAATCGAGCTACGTACCCAGAAACATTGTGGCAACTGCTTTTTTTGATGCGAATCAAAATGGATATCAAGATCCGGGTGAAAACCCAATAATGGGACAAAAAATTCTATCAAAACGACCTTTTAATTTTTTCACCAACGAAAATGGTCAGTACTTTTACCGTTACATTTTTGTTGATGATAGCATTTCTATACCTTCTTCTTATGCTTACCTTACCTCAACTAAAAGTAAACTACCGGCCAATTTCGTGTACCACAAACTAGGATATCCGTTTGTGGCCAATAGCGTTGTAAGAAATTTAGGTTTATCTGTTGTTCCGTTGAACAACTCTAATTCAACTCAAACAACTACTTACGCCATTACGCTTTACAACGAAGGAACACAAACTGATACAGCACGATTTAACTTATCACTTTCACCAAGTGTGCAAATACTAAGTGCCACAGATACGGCCTGTACTTTTAATGCCAACATGCTGCAATTGCAAACCATACTTAAACCATTTGACCGTAAAAAAATTTGGATAACTACTCAAGTAAATACACCTGTAAACAATACAGATACACTATGGGTAAATGCCGCCATAACCCCATCACTAAATGATGTAGACTCGGCCAACAACCACACTAAATTTTATGAGGTAAACAACCAAGTAGCATTAGTTGCGCAACAATGGGCCATGCCAATGGATAGTATTCCGGTTGAGTTTATTACCAACAAAAACAGATTAGAATACGTATTTAGATACAGACATGATAAAACCGACACCACAAATGGAGCTACGTTTGAAGTTACATTTCCATCATCACTACAAAAAAACACGTTAAAATTATTAGGCTGTAGCCACAACTGTAGTTACTATGTAATGGGTGATAACTTTATATTTGGCAGCACCACTGGCATACAGCCTGTTATTTCTAATGAACGCGAAGGCACATTTTACATTCACTTCTCTATCCTACCCGACTCCACACTAAAAGAAAATGATGTGATTGTAAACCGAGCAACCGTGGTTAGGTTCCCTCATAACGATACCTTAACAAATAGTTACGCCACACGGATTTACAAAAAAACTTCGGTGGTAAGTGCAATTAAAGAGTTAACTTTACCAATACCAACTAGTTTCTATCCTAACCCCGCAACTAGTTATTTAATAATTAAGCAAGGAACAAGCATTAATGTTACCAATATGTTGGGCGAAGAGCAAACTTGTACTACCCAAAAACAGCCTGACGGTACCACCATTCTGGATATTGCACATTTAAAATCCGGCATGTATTTAATAAGGGTTGATGATAAGACATTAGGTAAGTTTATAAAGCAAACTAGATAGTTTGATTTTAGTTGAAGCTACAAAAAATCCCGAGCGCAGACTCGGGATTTTTTATTTAGCACATATACAACTTATCAAGTAATTATTTAATTTTAAACCAATTTTTAAACTACATCATTTCAATTTAATAAAAATCCGCCATTAAACACTCACCTACTATGACCAAAGAAACCGCAATTAAAATCTTTGAAAACAAAAAAGTACGCAGCCATTGGGATGCAGAAAAAGAAACTTGGTATTTCAGCATTGTAGATATTGTTGGCATTTTAACTGAGCAGCCTACAGTAGAAAGAGCCAGAAACTATTGGAAAGTACTGAAAAGCAGATTACTGAAAGAAGGAAATAAAACGGTTACAAATTGTAACCGGTTGAAACTGGAAGCCGAAGATGGCAAGTTGAGACTTACCGATGTTGGTAATGTAGAAGATATTTTTCGCCTTATTCAATCCATCCCTTCACCCAAAGCAGAGCCATTTAAGCAATGGCTTGCTAAAGTAGGCTACGAAAGATTGCAGGAAATAAACGATCCAAGCCAAAGCATGGACAGAGCAAGAGAAAATTGGCAGAAATTGGGAAGAAGCGAAAAATGGATTCAGCAAAGAATGACCGGGCAAGAAACCCGAAACAAATTGACTGATTATTGGCAAGAAAGTGGCGTAAAAAAAGGAGATGAGTTTGCAGCATTAACCAATATTATTCATCAAGAATGGACAGGATTAACCGTAAAGAAACACAAGGAACTAAAGGGTTTAAAATCTCAAAACCTTAGAGACCATATGAGTGAGGCGGAATTGATATTTACTGCATTGGCTGAACTTTCTACCAGGCAAATAGCAGAAACAACTGAGGCAAAAGGATTAAAAGAAAATGCAGTAGCCAGCAAAAAAGGTGGTGCGGTAGCCAAAAATGCGAGAAAAGAATTAGAAGCAAAAACGGGTAAAAGTGTGGTAACAGGAGAAAACTTTTTGCCACCTGCAAAAGATAAAAAGAAACTGAAATAGTTTAGAATGCTTATGATGAAAACATTATTGAAAGAATGAGCGATAAATTCTAAAATATGACTTTAAGAATCATATGATGATGGAACAGTTCTAGGTAAAACAATTAACACAAAAAATCCCGAGCACTCACTCGGGATTTTATATTTAGTTCCTATTAAAACAACTTTGGTTGGTCATCATCTTTTGGCGGAACCTTTGGTTTAAACTTAGGCTTCGGTTGGTTTAATAAACTGTCGTCATCACTCAACAAGCGTTTAATTTTATCTTGTTCTTCTTGCAATAAGTCTTCGTTTACCAACAAAGTTTGTTGGGTGGTTTCGTTGCCTTTAATTACGGGCTTGTCCTCTCCTGCTGTTTCTTCTTCCTCTTCTTCGTTTTGCACCAAAAACGCACTGATAAAGTCTTTACCCACAATTTTATTACCTATGGCTTTCCAGCCTTTTACTTCAATAAACTCGGTTAAGTTATAGGTTTCTTCAATGTTGCTGTCTTTGCCTTTGCCACCTTTACGTTCCATTACAATAATTGGCTCAACAAAATCAGTAGCCATTACAATGCGGTTGTCTTTACCTTCAGGTATGCACATAAACGGCTTGTTAATGGTTAACGTCTCCACCAAGAAACGTTTAACAAAGTAGGCTTTGTCTTTTTCGTTGTAGTACAACAACGTAACCGGGCGTTTTGGTTTAAACTTGGCAATGTGCAACACTTGGTCGGCATTGTAGTGGTTGGTTAACTCAAAATTGGTAAGCTCGTAGTTACCGTCTTTGGTAATTACTAAAATTACATCGTTGGTATCAAACTCACCCAATAACTTACCGCGGCTGTCTATATTTAAACGACCTAATACATCATCATACCAAATTTTTCTTCCGCCCAAAGTGCTTGCACCTTTAGCTTTGAGTTTTATTGATTTGATTAAGTACTTGCTTACAATATTACCCAACACTGTACGACCTTTTATGGCCAAATCGGCAAAGTTGAAATCGAATAACAACTTACGTGCATGGCTCATTGGACTTAATGCAATTTCTACCAACTCGGCTTCGCTATTTGGGTTTGCAGTAAAGTATAACACTTTGCTGTTTGGTGCTCCGGTGGTTAAATCGTATTCTTTATCGCGGGTTATACCCAATACATTAAAGCGTTTTCCATAAGCCGTTTTGGTTTTGCCATCCATGTAAATCATGTTATACACCCTGCGTTCATCGTTTTTACGGAACACATCAACATGTATAATATCCTTACCCATAAAGGCTTTATCCTGCACTTTGCTCACCATCATCTTGCCATCTTTACGGAACACAATAATGTCGTCAATATCTGAGCAATCGCACACATACTCGTCTTTTTTCAAGCCATAACCCACAAAACCTTCGGCACGGTTTACGTATAATTTTTGGTTGGCAATGGCTACCTGGTTGGCCTGAATGGTATCAAACAATTTAATCTCTGTTTTACGCTCGCGACCTTTACCATACTTCTTCAACAAGTTTTCGTAATACTTAACCTGATAAGCTTTTAAGTTATCTAAATCGTATTGAACTTGCTCTAACTCTGCCTGAATGCGCGCCATTAATTCGTCCGCTTTAAGACTATCAAAACGGGTAATACGAATCATCGGAATTTTAGTTAAACGCTCATAATCCTCGTTTGTAATTTCGCGAATAAATTGCTTCTTATATTTCTTGAAACGCTCATCTAAGTACCCGAAAAGGGAATCTTTATCGCTGTACTTTTTAAAGTCGATGTACATTTCATCTTTAATAAACAACTTCTCTAACGAAGCAAACAAGTATTGCTCTTGTAATTCGCTTTTTCTGATTTCCAACTCGCGTTTTAACAACTCGCGGGTTAATTCAACAGAAATACGCAACAACTGGTTTACATCCACAAACACCGGTTTGTCTTGATACACCACACATGCATTTGGCGATATACTGATTTCGCAATCGGTAAACGCATACAAGGCATCAATAGTAATATCAGGCGATACACCCGGAGCCAATTGAATTTCTATTTCAACATCTTTAGCCGTGTTATCAATTACCTTTTTAATTTTGATTTTACCGGCATCGTTTGCTTTTAATATGCTATCAATTAAACCACCTGTAGTAGTTGAGTATGGAATTTCTTTGATTAGTAAAGTCTTCTTATCTACCTCTTCTATCTTAGCACGTACACGAACCTTGCCACCTTTAGCTCCACCGTTGTAATTGGTCACATCAACCGTACCTCCTGTTATAAAATCAGGATACAGTTCAAATGTTTTTCCTTTTGTACAATCAATTGCTGCCTTTAACAACTCGCAAAAGTTGTGCGGTAAAATTTTAGTAGCCAAACCTACCGCAATACCTTCCACCCCTTGTGCCAAAAGCAAAGGGAATTTCATGGGTAAAGCTATCGGCTCTTTTTTACGCCCATCGTACGACAGTTGCCAATTGGTTGTTTGTGGGTTGAAAGCCACATCAAGCGCAAATTTACTTAAGCGCACCTCAATGTAACGCGAAGCTGCTGCCGAGTCGCCTGTGCGCACATCGCCCCAGTTACCTTGCATTTCAAACAACAACTCCTTTTGACCTAAACCTACTAAGGCATCACCAATAGCAGCATCACCGTGTGGGTGAAACTGCATGGTTTGTCCAATTACGTTGGCCACCTTATTAAAACGGCCATCTTCTATCTCGTACATGGCATGTAAAATCCTGCGTTGCACCGGCTTCAAACCGTCTTCCATGGCTGGCACGGCACGCTCTAAAATTACATACGATGCGTAATCTAAAAACCAGTTTTCGTAAAGGCCGGTTACCGGAATAACCTGACCAAAACTGTGGTCTTGCTCTAAATGCTCTTGTTCGTTATTTTCTAATGTCTCGTCACTCATCTTTTTCGTATTCTAATTACTTGTTTGTGGGTTCAGTAGTTATTCACTTCTACGCGAAAGCTTCGAAGTGTGAGAGGTTGATTGGCCGCAGGTACAGACCGCAGCGTCTGTATTTGTGGTTTGATGTTCTTAATTCCAGCATCTAATTTCCAACCTCCAATATACATCACCCTCTTATCCTCCTTAAAAGGAGGACGATTGATTGTTTTTCAGTTATTAATTTCTCTCCAACTTCCAACCTCTAACTTCCAACCTCTCTTACCATCCATAGCTTTAGCGAAGGATGGCTTACGCCACTTCTTTCTCCTCAATAATATCTTTCTCTACACGCAAGTTATCAATGATAAAGTTTTGTCTATCCATGGTGTTTTTGCCCATGTAATATTCCAACAAGCTTTTTATGGTTACATCTTGTTTAAGAATTACCGGCTGTAGTTTAATATCATCGCCAATAAACAAACCAAACTCTTGCGGAGAGATTTCACCCAAACCTTTAAATCGGGTAATTTCTGGTTTGCCACCTAATTTTTGAATAGCCTTTTGTTTTTCGTCTTCGCTGTAGCAATAGTGTGTATTTTGTTTATTGCGCACGCGGAACAAAGGAGTTTCTAAAATGTATAAGTGTCCGTTTTTAACCAAATCAGGGAAAAACTGTAAGAAGAAAGTTAGCATCAATAACCTGATGTGCATTCCATCCACATCGGCATCGGTAGCAATTACAATGCGGTTGTAACGCAAACCATCTAAGCCTTCTTCAATGTTTAATGCATGTTGCAACAAGTTAAATTCTTCGTTTTCGTATACCACCTTTTTAGTCAACCCAAAACAGTTTAAGGGCTTACCACGTAAACTAAATACGGCTTGTGTTTCTACATCACGGCTTTTGGTTATGCTTCCACTGGCACTGTCACCCTCGGTAATAAACAAGGTGGTATCGTAACGCTTTTCTTGTTTTTCGTCATCGTAATGAAAACGACAATCGCGCAATTTTTTATTGTGTAAAGATGCTTTCTTGGCACGCTCGTTAGCCAACTTTTTAATACCGGCCATGTCCTTACGCTCACGCTCACTTTGCATGATACGTTTTAAAAGCGCATCGGCCGTAGTTGGATTTTTGTGCAAGAAATCATCCAGGGCTTTTTTCATAAAATCGCCCACAAAGTTTTTCATGGTTGGTCCATCATGCGCCACATTTGCCGAACCTAGTTTGGTTTTGGTTTGACTCTCGAAAACGGGTTCTTGCACACGAACACTAATGGCCGCTACAATACTTGCACGTATATCGGCCAAATCAAATTCCTTCTTAAAAAACTCGCGCACCACTTTGGCAAATGCCTCGCGGAAAGCCAACAAATGCGTTCCTCCTTGTGTGGTGTGTTGGCCGTTTACGAAACTGTAATACTCTTCACCATACTGGTTTTCGTGGGTAATGGCCATTTCAATATCCTCTCCTTTTAAATGAATAATTGGGTAGCGAATATTTTCTTCGTTGGTTTTACGTTTTAATAAATCCAACAAACCATCCTTGCTGTAAAACTTTTTATCGTTGTAAATAATGGTTAAACCGCTATTTAAAAACGCGTAATTCCAAAGCATATTTTCTATGTACTCCGGAATGTAGTGGTAGTTCTTAAAAATGGTATCATCGGGCGAAAAGTAAACTGCAGTACCGTTGGGTTCAAGCGTTTCGGTTTGTTTGTGTTCTTTTACCAACTCGCCTTTGCTAAACTCGGCTACTTTGGTTTGGCCATCGCGAAAAGCTTGTACTTTAAAATGGGTTGATAATGCATTAACAGCTTTTGTACCCACACCATTTAAACCAACCGATTTTTGGAAAGCTTTACTATCATACTTACCACCGGTGTTAATTTTACTCACCACATCAACCAACTTACCTAAAGGTATACCACGACCATAATCGCGCACAAACACTTTACCGTCATCTGTTACTTTTATGTCTACGGTTTTACCATAGCCCATGGTGTGCTCATCAATACAGTTATCAAGCACCTCTTTTAATAAAATATAAATACCGTCATCAGGCGAAGATCCATCACCTAATTTACCAATATACATACCCGGACGAAGGCGAATGTGTTCGCGCCAATCGAGTGAGCGTATACTGCTCTCATCATAAACTACTTTTTCTTTTTCTGCCATAACGTTGCGCACTAAATCAAGGTTGTGAAATTAAATCAAACGGGTTCGCAATAATCCACAGTTTAATAAAAGTTGTGGGCAATTTGTATCACACTGTTAATCAACACTATTTATAAAAGTTAGTTAATGCCTGTTTTGGCAATATGCTGTATTTTTTATTGGGTTGAGTAACAATAAAGTAATTGAAACCTACAAAAAACATCAATTATAAACTACTGATTTACATAGGTGTAAAAACCAATGACAAACTTATGACTAAAAAAATAAACTAATTGGCATGATGTTTACGTAGGTGTATATGTGATTTTAACTGTCACAACCAAAACAAACTATATTTTTTGACCTTTAATTTGAAACAAAATGAGAACTAAAGCATTAGTATTAAATACCATGGCGCTAAGAGCAGGCGCAATATTAGCATTGTTAATGAGTGCCGCTGTGGGAATGTTGTAAATAGACTTAAGTGGTATTGGGTTATTACAACTTAAGAGGCTGTCTTAAAAAAGATAGCCTCTTTTTTTGTTTAGGTTGATGGTATATTGCGCCATATGATTGACTTGCAAAAACTACTAACAGATAAAACCTTAAAGCCAAAACCAAAAACGGAAACGTTATGTCAATTCCTTATAGATAAAAAACTTAGCATAACGGAGCTGATTGAATTTGCTGAGCCGGCAAAAGATCCGATAAAGGCCACTTGCATTGAAGCACTAGAGTTTATTACCCAAAAACAACCTGAGTTGTTAGACAAAACTGCATTTGCATTTGTAACCAACGCTTTAACAGCCAAAGCACCACGCATAAAATGGGAATGCGCAAAAGTAATTGGCAACACAGCTCATATACATTCATTATATTTAGATGAAGCCATTAAATTACTTTTATTAAACACCAAACACGAAGGAACGGTAGTAAGATGGAGCGCAGCGTTTGCACTTACACAAATACTAAAATTAAAAACCCTCCACAACACTTACCTGCTAAATGAGTTAACAACAATTTGCAAACTGGAAGAAAAAGACAGCATCAAAAAAATATACCTAAAAGGTTTTAAGGAATTGGCTAAGGGTTAGTGGTTTGTTTCTGATTATTTATTTGTTCCTATTAATAATCTTCTGTAGTTCCTCAACATCCAGCTTATCTTTAGTGCGATTGTTCGCAATTTTTGATAAAACCAAATGATGGATATGTATGATACTAATTTCAATGTTTTCCATTGTTGTTTTTACAGCATGAGGCTCTGCCTCTGAGTAAGCAACACCACTTATTTTTGTTAAAAAGTCAATTCTAAATGGCAACTCGCCACAAGCAAATACCAGTGTGTCGTTAAAATCTAATGAATTAACGTAAGTGATGCTCTCGGCATTAATTCCATATGCGGTGAGTGCTTTAAGTAACTTTTCTTTATTTTCATTTTCCGGTTTAAGCCAAATATCCATATCACCTGTTGGTCTATTAAAACCATAGTAATTAACAGCAAAACCACCAACCAACATAAAATCAACCTTAAACTCGCTGAGTATTCGAAGCATCTTACGATGAGGTTCAAAAAATATATCCATTATCCGGGGTGTATTATGGGGTCAATATCTTTTACAAAAGCAGTGTGTGCACCATAAGCATTTATTGTAAGCAAATGCATGTAACGCATGCGCTGCTCAGGTGTGAGGCTTAGAGAGTATTCTCTATCCTCTTCCTCCAAACTTTTAAATGTTACCGGCCTGATGG
>CAZRVA010000036.1:0-21135 GCA_964603255.1 uncultured Chitinophaga sp. | reverse complement strand
ATTATTATGCTCACTATCAAAACTTTTTATCAATTTATTGTTATGTAGTTTGTATCTTGAACTTTACTTTAAACCAGTATAAAGATGAAACACAATTACAAAACTATCACACTCAAAAGCATTGCAAGGGTTGCAATGTTTTTAATCGGTTTGATGCTCTGGAATTACACTACCCAGGCACAAATTGTGTTGAACTCCAGCGGAGGAACAACAACAGGCAGCTACACTACACTAAAAGCTGCCATCGACAACATTAACAACGGCACCCATAGCGGAAGTATTTTAATTACCGTTCATGGTAACACTACCGAAACAGCAAGCAGTGTATTGTTAGAAAGTGGAAACGTTGCTGGTGCATCATACACAAATATTATGATTCGTCCGGCTGATACCGCTACCACCAATAAAACAATTGACTTGGCTTTATCAGGATCTGTGCTATTGGATTTAAATGGAGCTGACAATGTAATTATTGATGGTAGACCTTTAAGTCAAGGTACCTCAAGATTACTTACGCTCCGTCATTCAAATCCCAATGCAAGTGCAACATCAGGTGTTATTAGATTGATTAACGGAGCATCTTTTGTTCAACTCACACATTTAAACTCAACATGTTTAACCACTGCTGCAACGGCCGCAAGTATTAACATCAGCTTGTCAACTTCAGCAGCTACCACCGGAAATAGAAACATCAGCATCGAAAACTGTTTTATTACAGGTGGTGTGCAAGGCATAAACATGACAGGTACACTAGCAAACTTTATGGATAGTATTTCAATAAAAAGAAATACCATATTAAATGCTCAAGGTTCAGGTGTTATCGTAAATGCGGTTAAAACCTTAGAAATGGACTCCAACACCATTACTCATAATGCTGTTTTTTCGGGATGGAACATGATTTGTGTAAACATCAATCCCAACGTAAGTGGTGCTAATTATTTAATTTCAAGGAACACCATTAGCAACTTACAAACTACAAGTGCAGCCCAAATGGCCGGTATTTTAATCAGCCCGGGTACTGCAGGCTTAGCCGTTACACCAATTGTAAATGTAATTAACAATAGTGTTTCCTTACTGGCTACAAATGCAGGACTAACGTTTGCTCGAGCATTTCAATACCAAGGTACGAACCCTGCTTCCGTAAACTGCTACCACAATACTTTCCGCCTAGGTGGAAGTGGAGCAGGAACTACCACAAACCCAGCCTCTATAGCTGTTGCGAAAAGTAACTCATCAACCGCAGGTTCGTTCGTATTCATTAATAACATTTGTATCAATACAAGAACAGGGGCAGCAAATCCGCATGTAGGATATTGGAATAGCCAAGCCACAGCAGGCGTAAATACATCCGATCACAATACCATTTATGGACCGGTATTTGGCGCTATTGTAGGTGGATTTTATCAAGGCACAACTGCTGCCTATCGTACAGCATCATTTCCAAACGAGCAAAATTCTGTTTTCGGTCTTATAGACTTTAACAACAATCTTGATCCAGTTGTTAACTTAAATGGACCTAACACATCAGGAGGAAAACTTGCCGGAACACCTTTAACTGCAGTACCAAGAGATATATACGGTACTTTAAGAAGTGCAGTAACTCCATATCGCGGAGCTTACGAATCAACTACACCAATAGATACTTTCGATTTACAAACTGTAATCATTTACACCTATGGAAAAATACCTGTTGGTACAGATGATACTGTTAGGGTATTGGTTAGAAACCTCGGAACAGCAGCCGTAACCAATGAGCCAATTAACCTGAGCAGTACCAAAAACGGTTATTTAGGTTCTGTAAACATTAGCTTACCACCGGGTGGTGAAAGCATTGTTAATATGGTTCCTTACACACCATTTGTTTTGGGTTATGATACACTAAGGGCCTATCCAAATCCTGATCAAAAACCAAGCAATGATACTTCGCTTTGGGTAAGAGAAAATACATTAAATGCCTTAAGTTACAGCCGACCATTTGTTGCACAAACAGGTAACGTGGGTACAAATCCTGATGGAGAAATCGTAGCTAAGTTTTATACTCCGGTTCCAAATTTTGTTAACCAAGTAAACGTTAATTTCACCAACAATTTCTTTAACGGACCATTTCCTTTTCAAGTTGTTATTTACGAAGATTCAGGATCTACATTTGGACCAAAAAGAAATCCACTCTGGGAATCAACCACTCAAAATACAGTAAACGGAATTTTCAATTTATCAATTCCTTCCATTGCAGTGAGTGGATCGTTTTACATAGGTGTTCGTCAAACCACAGCAAACAATATTGGATTTGCTTTTCAAAACGAAAATCCAATTCGTAACCAAACCTTTTACTTCCGTCAAGGCGCAGGTTTTATAGGTTTAGCTTGGAATGATTTTGCAGTAAATCCTAATAACCAATTTAGGTTTATGATTGAACCACGCCTAACCATAAACGATGATTTAGGAGTGGTTGATTTAATTGCTCCGGGTGCCGGTTGTGTTAATTTGGGTACGCAGCCTGTTTCTGTACAAGTACAAAACTTAGGCTTACTTAACCAAAATTTTGGAACAGATACTTTACGTATTTTTGGACGTATAGTTAAACCATCTGGCAACACCATTCCTTTTGGACCAATATTGGTTACATCAGGTACATTGGCAGCAAGTGCAACAACAACAATCACGGTTTTACCTTCATTTAATTTCGATTCGGCAGGCGCATATACCTTTACGGCATGGACACGTTTTGGACCTGATGCAAATGCAGTAAATGACACGCTACCACCTTTAGTAAGAAATGTATTGGCCGTAAATTCTGCTCCTGTAGTTCAAAACTTTAACGCAGCAGCATTCCCTACTACTTGGACAACCAACCGCTTTTTTATTAGTGCAAACAATGGTGTAAACAACACCAATTCTATTAGGGTTGGCATTGATAACTCAAGTCCATTTGCAGCTAATGCCTTTGTTCAATCACCCCGTATTAGTGGTATAACTTCAAACACCGTTTTACGTTTTGACTACCGCATATTAAATAACATTGGTGGTACTGCTGCTAATTTAATTAATACTGATAGTATCAAAATAATGGTATCTACCAACTGCGGCAACACCTTTACTCAAGCTGCACTTATTAATGGAACAAACCACATTAGCTCGGCAAACTTTGCTCGTTATGAAGTGGCATTGGGAACGTTTGCAGGTAACGATATCATCGTAAAAATTGTTTACGATTGGTTCGGTACAACTAATGATGTAGTGGTTGACATGGATAACATACGCGTAGTGGATGGCCAGAATGATTTAGGCGTTACTTTGGTTAGTAACCCTTGTCGTTCTGTTATTGCAGGAAGCGCAGCATTTTCTCCGGTGGTAACTATCACAAACTTCGGAACAACTTCACAAAACAATGTGCCGGTTGGTATATCTATTACAGGACCTGTAAACTATAACAGCACCGCAACATCAGGTACTGTTGGAGCAAATGGTACTGCTGTTGTTTCTTTTGCAAGCACATTTAACCCAATTACCCCTGGTGTATACACACTCAGAGCATGGACAGCTTTAGCAACAGATGGTGATCCTTCGAACGATACCATTGTATATACCTTTAATGTTACTAATTTAAATTTAGGTAATGCCTCTGTTAATGCCATTCAGTTTAATGGTGGTTCATCTTTAAAAGTTAGAAATGCGGCAAACTTAAATCCAACTACTGCAATAAGTATTGAAGCATGGGTAAACAGAACAACTACTGCAGCTTGGAGAAGCATTGTATCTAAAGACTCTGCATTAGGATTTATTCAATACACCTTTGCAATTAATGCAAATCATCAATTAGAGTTTGTTGTGAACACAACAGGTGGTTTCCATCAGTTTACTTCAACAAACATTGTTCCTGCAGGTTTAAATCATGTAGCTGCAACATTTAACGGTAGCAATTTCCGCTTTTATGTAAATGGAAATATTTTCATGGACACCTCAGTTACCTCATCAACCATTATTCCATCTAATTTTGATGTAACTATTGGTAATGATGCAGTAGCAAGCACACCGTTTACTGGTGTAATTGATGAATTAAAAATTTGGAATACTGCACGCACCGAAAATGAAATACGCTTAAACATGCATACGCGATTAGCCAATGCACCAAGTGTAAATCTTGTAGCATATTACCGTTTTGATGAAGGTACAGGAAATACCTTTACCACTGATGCTTCTGGCAACTGTAATACTGCTTTGTTTAGTGTTATACCTCCGGTTTGGTCTGCTGTACAATTCCCACTTGGCACACCAACAGTAGGTACACAAACCGTGTTTTTTGATGGAACATTTACTTTAGGTGCTACAGGTTTAAGTATGGTGTATACCAGTATGCTTGGTACTGATACCATTTACGCTCATAAGTTTACAGGTGCTCCGTTAGGTATTAGTCCTTTAACTACACCGGGTGGAGTTACCAATGTGCATCCTGCTTATTGGATTTTATACAGATATGGTAATGGTACTACTACTTCAACCAACGTACAAATCAATTTAGGTGCAGGTAATTTAAACTCAAACGTAAATACGGCCGACTTAAGGTTATTCTCTCGCGGACGTGTTGATGTTACCGGTTGGACATTAGCCAACAACACTGCTGCAAGCGCAACATTCAGCACACAAAACGTAAGCTTTGCACAAACACAAAGTATTTATGGTAATCAAATCATGGTTGGTGCAAACAACAATCCGCTGCCGGTTGAGTTGTTATCAATCAGTGCTAAAGCAAATAAATTAGATGCTATTTTACGTTGGTCAACTGCATCAGAATACAACAGCCGTGGTTTTGCCATCGAGCGTTCGTTTGATGGAACATCATTTACAGAAATTGATTTTGTAAAAGGTGCCTTAAACAGCAAATCAACTTTACAATACAGCTACCAAGATGTAGATGTGTTTACCCAAACACAAGTGGTTTACTACCGCTTAAAACAAGTAGATATGGATGGCTCTTATACTTACAGCGAAATAGTAAGTGCTAAACAAGCAACCTCAAACATAGAGCAAGTTGCTGTTTATCCTAATCCTATTGTGAGTGATGTAACGGTTGAATTGGAAACTTTAACAGCAGGTAAAGCAGAAATTATGATTACTGATATTACCGGAAAAGTAATTGACAAAACTACCGTTGAAGTAAACCAAGGATTTAACAAATACACGTTAAACCAAACACAACAATTAACCCATGGCTTGTACATGATTACCATTGTCCAAAACGGACAAACCCTTTACAACAACAAATTTGTGAAGGCGAATTAGGGTTGATGTATTAATAACAGAAAGCCGCCTTGTGTGAAAACTTAAGGCGGCTTTTTTGTGTATTTTAGTCTGTTAGATACCTAAATTAAATTTAAAATATAAATCAAGCTTAAAACAAATAGAAGTAGCATTATTTAAACACACTAATTCGCGAGACAGTTTCTATTATTTCTGCTATATTTGGCACTGTTCTAAGCAAAAGAACAGTTTATAATGACAGCAGAACAACTTAAAGAGTTAGAAAATAAATTATGGATAGCAGCCGATAAGTTGCGTGCCGACAGCGGTTTAAAGGCCAGCGAATACTCCACACCCATTCTGGGATTAATCTTTCTTCGCTTTGCCTCTATCCGTTACAACAAAGTAAAAGCCGAAATTAAAGCCGAATTGGAGGCGCAAAAGAAAAGCCGCAACCAACTTAAAGAGGATGAAATTGCCATTTTAAAATGTGGTTTTTATTTACCGCCCGAGGCCGAATACGACTACTTATTAAACCTACCCGAAAAAACAGACATAGCCAAAGCCATTAAAAAGGCTATGGAGTTGATTGAATATTACAAGCCCGACCTAAAAGATAGCTTACCTAAAGACGAATATTTTAAACTATACACCAAAGACGACCGCAGCCTTCCTAAAAGTTTGCTCAAAACATTTAAGGATATACCGGAAGATGCCACAGGCGATATTTTTGGTAAAGTGTACGAATACTTTTTGGGTGAGTTTGCACTTGCCGAAGGACAAGGTGGTGGTGCATTTTACACGCCTACCAGTGTGGTTAAATTAATGGTTGAAATCATTGAACCCTACAAAGGAACCATATACGATCCTGCATGTGGCAGTGCAGGCATGTTTGTGCAAAGCAGCGAGTTTGTTGACAAACGCAGAGCAGAGTTGCATGATGATGATACCAAAGATTTAATGGTGTATGGCAGTGAAAAAGATAGTGAAACCGTAAAATTAGCTCGCATGAATTTAGCCGTAAACGGACTACGTGGCCAAATTGTACAGGCTAATGCCTATTACGAAAACCCGTTTGACAGCTACGGGAAGTTTGATTACGTAATGGCCAACCCACCATTTAATGTGGATGATGTAAACTTTGACCGCGTAAAAGACGACAAACGTTTTAACGAATACGGCATACCTAAAAATAAAACAAAAGCAAGTGCCAAAAAACAAGCCGCTGTAAATAGTATACCCAATGCCAATTACTTATGGATAAACCTATTTGCTACCTCGCTTAAAGATACCGGAAGGGCTGCTTTAGTAATGGCCAATAGTGCCAGCGATGCCCGAAACAGTGAAGCCGATATACGCCAAACCTTAATTAAAAGTGGTGTAATTGATTGTATGCTTACCTTGCCTAAAAACATGTTTTACACTGTTACGTTACCTGCTACGTTGTGGTTTTTTGATAAGAACAAAAAGAGCAACAATGGCAAAATATTGTTTATTGATGCACGTAATATTTTTAAACAAGTTACCCGCTCGTTAAGAGAATTTACCGAAGAGCACATACAAAACATAGCCACCATTGTTAGGTTATACCGTGGCGAAACCAACCGTTTAAAACAACTTATTGCCAACTACCAAAAACAAGCCAATAATTTGGAGCAACAAGCCAAACAACAGCAACAAGAAGTTGAGCAAATAAAAAAAGCCAAACCTAAACAGCCTGATACCAAAACCAATGCAGGCGATAAAGAACTGAAGCGTTGGGAAAAGCAACTGGAAGAAGCCGAAAAACAATGGAAGGCATTAGTTGAAAAACAAAACTATTTTTTAGAACACATTAACTGGTTAAACGAACGATTCCCTAATGGTGTGTACGAAGATGTAACGGGCTTATGCAAAGCCGCTACTTTAAAAGAAATTGAAGAGCAAGATTATTCTTTAAACCCTGGGCGTTATGTAGGTGTGGTGATTGAAGAAGACGGACTAACCGAAGAAGAGTTTTTAGCCGAAATGAAAGAAAGACACGTTGCATTAAATGGATTAAACAGCAAGGCAAAGGAGTTGGAAGAGTTGATTAATCAAAATTTCAATTCTATAGTATGAAGCAGGGTTGGAAAGAATATTCACTGAAAGATGTAACCACGAAAATAGGGAGTGGTTCTACGCCAAAAGGAGGCAAGGAGTCATATATATCAAGTGGTATTACTTTGGTTAGAAGCTTGAATGTTTATGATTTTGAGTTTTCATATAACGAGTTAGCTTTCATTGATGAAAAGCAGGCAAAAAAATTGAATGGAGTAACCATTGAAAAAAACGATGTACTTCTCAATATAACTGGCGCATCTGTCGGAAGATGCACTATTATACCTGAAAAGTTAATTCCTGCAAGAGTAAATCAACACGTTTCAATAATTCGGACTGATAAATCGCAATTAGACCCGCATTTTTTACTTTACTGCATTAATGCTCCATTTTACAAGGAAGCATTGCTGATGATTGCAGACAGTGGTTCAACAAGAGAAGCATTGACTAAAGAAGATATTGAAAAATTCAAAATCAATCTTCCCCCACTCCCCATCCAACAACGCATTGCCTCCATTCTTTCGGCTTATGATGAGTTGATAGAAGTAAATAACCAACGCATTAAACTATTGGAGCAAACCGCCCGTGAGCTTTACAAAGAATGGTTTGTAAGAATGCGTTTCCCCGGGTATAAACAAGCGAAGTTTAAGAAGGGAATTCCTGTTGACTGGAAAATAAAACCAATTGGAAAAGTAATTGACTATCATATTGGCGGTGGTTGGGGTAATGAGAAATCAGACAATCAATTTTCATTAGCGGGTTATGTAATTCGTGGAACCGATATTCCAAAAATCAGGGCAGGACAAACCAATCTTGAAGTTTATCGCTTTCACAAAGCATCAAATATGAAATCTCGCCAATTGATAGAAGGCGATATTGTTTTTGAAACAGCAGGCGGAAGTGAAGGTCAACCATTAGGCAGAACTTGCTATATCACACAAGAAATTCTTGACGCTTATGGTGACAATGTAATGGCTGCGAGTTTCTGTAAACAAATAAGAACAACAAGCATACCACCTCTTTATCTCTATTATTTTCTCAATTATTTATATGACACTAGAATGATTGAAACATTTCAAATTCAATCAACAGGTATCAGCAATTATCAGTTTGAACCCTTCCTGAAATTTCAGGAAATCATTTTGCCTGATGATGAATTGATGCAAGCATTTCACGATAAGGTAATGCTTATGCAAAAGCAAATAGCAATTCTTGGCACTCAAAATTCAAAACTTAGAGAAATCAGAGACCGACTTTTACCACGCTTGATAAGTGGTAAATTAGAAATCAATGAAAAACAAATGGCTAAAGTATGATTAACGATGATGATATAGAAAAAGCCAAAGGCAATATTGATGATTTGCTTAAACTAAGGGATGAGCTTATAAAAGCATCTCCAAATTTTAATGAAATGAAATCAAGGTTGAATTGGTATCAAGAAGCAGGAATACAAATTCCAGAACAAGCAGAAAATCTTTACTCATTGATTGAAGGACCAGTTCAAAGTATTTTAGCATTAAGTCCTTCAAATTTGGATTACAGTTCAGTAACTGGAGCAACAGGTTCGTTTTATTCAGTCTCAGGTGACACCAGAAGCATTGTTCAGCAATATAGCAGTGAGCACTATACTTTAATTAAGGCATATGATGACCTTAATAAAACCGAAGAGTTAATTGATAAGATTTCAGAAGTAATTGAAGGTTACAGAGAAGAATTAAAAACCTTCAAACCGAAAGAATTATTATTAGAAGCAAAAGCAGCATATGCCAAGTGGAAAGCTGGTGCAATAGAGAACTTTGAATTGGCAGCAGCTATACGAGCTTTTCAAGATATTTTCAAAGGTTGTTTACGTGATGCTTGGGTAAAAGCTGCAAATCTTAAAAATCCAGATTTTAGTTGGGATAAAATGTCTGAAACGCTTGGCAAAAAAGGTAGCGGTTGCAAAAAGTCATTATTGAGTGTTAAAGGAACAGAAAGAAAGTACCACGATGATTTTTCAGAAATTTTGAAGAAGACAAAAACAGTTGGTTCCGATGAAATGGATACTATTTTTAAAGGATATATTGAACACGTTTATGCAATTGTCAATTTGGTTGACATTGAAATAATGAAATAGAGAATGGCAATTATTACCGAAGACCTAATTGAAAAAGCTACCATTGATGTGTTTGTAAATAACCTAGGTTACAGGCACCTTAATTGCTTTGAAACAGATACCACCGAGCGCGAAAGCGAAACCGATGTGGTGATAAAACCATTGTTTAAACGCAAACTAAAAGAACTTAATCCACATGTAAGCGATGAGGTGCTGGAAGAAGCCTTTAAAGAAATTTGTAATACCCGCTTTGATAAAAGCGATATACATGCCAACCGCGAAATTTATGCCTTGCTTAAAGATGGCGTAGAAGTAAACATTACTACCGCCAACGGCCGCACCGAGCCCGAGCGCGTAAAAGTAATCGACTTTAAAAACGAAACCCAAAACGATTACTTAGTTACCTCGCAACTTTGGATAAAAGGCGATTTGCGTTTACGCCCCGATTTAATTGTATTTATAAATGGCTTACCGTTGTTATTTATTGAGTTAAAAAATAGCAATGTACCTGTGCGCAATGCCTATGATGATAACCTAACACGCTATCGCAAACAAATTCCGCTATTGTTCCGCTACAATGCGCTTTGTATGCTTAGCAATGGTATCGAAACTAAAATTGGAAGTTTTAATTCGGGTTACGAGTATTTTTTTAATTGGCTACGCCCCGAAAATGAAAAACAACAACCCGACCAAGAACGCATTAAAAAATTTGGTGTGAGTTTAGATTATGCAGTATTGGGTTTATGCGAGAAAAAACGTTTACTCGACTATCTCGAAAACTTCATTTTCTTTTATCACCAAGATACTAAGATTGCAGCCAAAAATCACCAGTTTTTAGGTGTTAATAATGCCATTCAAAAATTCAGCTCTCGCTTACAACACGATGCAATTGGAACAGATACCGAAAACAAAGGTAAGCTAGGTGTATTTTGGCATACACAGGGCAGCGGCAAAAGTTTTAGTATGATTTATTTTGCCCAAAAAATATTTCGTCAGTTTACGGGCAACTATACTTTTTTAATTGTAACCGACCGCGAAGATTTAGATGGACAAATTTACCGTAACTTTTTAGGTGCAGGGGCCTTTAGTAAAGATACCAAATGCCAGCCAAGCAATAGCGAAGAGTTACGCACTATGCTACAAAGCAATACCCGTTATATATTTACACTTATCCAAAAATTTAGGTACGATAAAGGAAAACAATACCCTTTACTTTCAAACCGCAACGATATTATTGTTATTGTTGATGAAGCACATCGCACACAGTATAAAGATTTAGCCGAAAACATGCGCACCGGCTTACCTAATGCGCAATACATTGCCTTTACCGGTACACCCTTATTGGGTAGCCGCGACTTAACCAAAAGTTGGTTTGGTGATACAGTTTCGGAATATAATTTTAAACAAAGTATTGAAGATGGAGCAACAGTGCCCTTATTTTATCACAAGCGCGTGCCACAAGTACTTTTACAAAACGAAGATATTAATGATGACCTTGCCGAAATTGTAGCAGACGAAAACTTATCAGCCGAAAACCAAGACAAATTAGAGCGTGAGTTTGCACAAGAAATGAGCGTACTAAAACGTGACAGCCGCTTAGAAATTATAGCAAAAGATATTGTATATCATTTTCCGCGTAGAGGTTACTTGGGTAAAGGCATGGTAATAACCATTGATAAGTTTACAGCAGTTAAAATGTATGATAAGGTAAGACGCTTGTGGGAAGAAGAAAAACGCGAACTGCAAAAACAAATAAACGAAACTAAAAGCCACGAAGAAAAAACTGAACTAAAACGCATTTTAGAATGGATGCGTAAAACAGATATGGCTGTAATTGTTAGTGAAGAAGCTGGAGAGGAAGAAAAATTTGAACGAGAAGGATTAGACATTCGGCCACATCGTAGGCGCATGAAATCGGCTGATGAAAATGGGCAAGAATTAGAAGATAAATTTAAAAACCCAAAAGACAACTTACAACTAGTGTTTGTGTGCAGCATGTGGCTTACCGGGTTTGATGCACCAACGGTTTCAACATTGTATTTAGATAAGCCAATGAGAGACCACACACTAATGCAAACCATAGCCAGAGCTAATCGTGTTACAGATTTTACGGTAAACGGAAAGCCAAAGAAAAACGGATTAATTGTAGACTATTACAATGTGTTCCGCAATTTAAAGAAAGCCTTTGCATCCTACGGAGGTGGAAGTATTACCAGTGGTGAAGGTAATGATGTAAACTCACCAGCCAGAGATATAGAACAACTTTTTGTATTGCTTCATGAAGCCATTAACGAATGTGATGATTACTGCAAATCAATTGAAGTAGATTTACACCAAATCAAACAATCAAAAGAGGTTTTTAGTAAGCTAAGTTTATTTGATGAGTTTGCCGATGTAATTTTGGCCAACGATGAACAGAAAAAACAATTTATTGTTTACGACAATACGATTGATGCTTTATATGAAGCATGTAAGCCTGAGATAATTGGAAGAAGAAATGAATTTTTACTCGTAGCAGTTGTTCATTATCTGCGTCAGGTAATTGATGGGAAAGCAAATCGTGGCAACTTAGATAGTGCGAAGCGAAGAATTAGTCAATTACTTGATGAGAGTATTGTTGCTCGCAACGAAGATGAAAACAGAGAAGGTGCGCAAGATGAAATCAATTTGGCTGCTGATGCCAACAGATACTACATAAAAGCTTGGAAACAAATTGACTTGAGCAAGTTAGATGTAGAAAAACTAAGAGAAGAATTTAAACAAGCGCCTTACAAAAACATTGAAATTGCAGATTTACGAGCCTTTATTCAAGACAAGTTGCAATTGATGATGGAGCAAAACATTACACGCAGAAGCTTTGCCGAAAAACTTCAGGAAATTATTGATAGGTATAACTCGGGTAACTCAACCAACGAAAACTACTTTGATGATTTGGTCGCTTTCGTTGAGAAAATGAAAGAAGAGGAAATGAGGGCTGCAAAGGAAGGTTTAACTGAGGATGAACTGGAGTTATTTGATTTATTAAAAAAAGAAAAGCTAACTAAGGAAGAAGAACAAAAAGTAAAATTGGCTGCCAAAAATCTTTTACATCGTCTACGTGAGGAGCGTCCTAAAGTGCTAATTAACGATTGGCATAAAGACATTCAAACCAAACTAAATGTGCAAGCAACCATCAAAAAAATACTGGATGCTAATTTACCAGAAACATACGACCGTGCAATTTATTCGAACAAATGCGATGCGGTATTTGAACACTTTTATTTGCTAGCATCAAGCGGAGATAGAAGAGCGTTTGTGTAAATTGAAACAGAACTTTAACCTCTTTCTAATCGTATGCTTCTTCAATTAGCTGAATAGTTTTGGTATACTTTAACCAAAACTTTTGAAAAGAGTGTTTATTAAACACCACAGAAGGAGGTGTAGTTGAAAAGTAATCTGAATAAACTCTATCCTGTTTCAAATCATCCATATTCTTAGCAATCACAAGATGGTTGTTAATTTCAGTATTTGCTCTTATGGCTTCAATAATTTTCTTGTGTGCTGTGTCAGTTGATATTTTATCAAGCTCTCTCCTACTAACTAATCTCTTTGCACGGTGGTATAAGCAATAGTAGGCTCTACTTATTGCTGCCCTGATATTTTCTTCTGTTGGATTTTGGGATAATTCAGAGGCTACAGTTTCATATTTGCTAAAATCAAAAGGCATTAATCAAACATAGGGCATTCGCGTATACTTAACTTATCCGACAAGTGTGAATAGCATTTCAAAAACCAATCTGTGTATAAAAGTTGCTCTTGCTGGTATGCTTGTTCAGGATCTAAGTTATTACCAATAAACAAGGTAAGCACTTTTTGATTTTCCTCTTCATCATGAAAAATCTCTACATGTAATTTACTATCTGTACCAAAATATTTGGTTGCTTGTTCAGGAGCATCCAATAAAATACTTAGTAATTGGTGCTCATCAATAAAATAGTAAACAGATTCGAAATCCGAAAAAGAAAAATCCTTGAGCAATAATGCTGTTTGTCTTTGTCGCTCGCTTTCTGAAAACCCTACTATAAACTCAAAAGGGCTGTAATACGACTCTGCTGGAATAGACTTCTGGATTCTATAACTACAATGCAATTGAGACGTAATTACAAGCCGAGTTATAACATTATCTTGGTTATTTGTCGGTTTATATATAGTGGCAGGCATATTTTACTTTAGTTAAAATGGGTTTTACATTTTTCTGTTAATACACTTTCAAATGTGTCATCAAGTACATCATGTGCTCTTTTTAACAGTAGCTCAATTTGTGCTAATTCATTATTACCCGGTTTAGTTACCAAATAGTTTAAGTCCAAAATAAATTCAAAATCACCTTCCTTAACAGCTGGTAATGTTTGAAACGAAATTTGCAAAACATCGTCACCGTTATTGTAGCGGTGTTCGGTCATGTAAGCAAATTTACTCAACTCGGCCGATATTCCATCAGGTATAACAATACCCATTTTAAAAAAATCGGTTGTCTTCATTTCGTTAGTTTGAATCTTTATGTGATTTATAAACCTAACTCCTACCTGCTGCAACCTTAAGTGCTTGGATGCGTCAAGGTATTTAGATAACATTTCGAGAATGAATGGTAGAAACTCCTCCCAAGTTTTATATGGCCTAAGCTGATTAACAGCCAGAATATTCTGCCCAACTTGAGCCATACGATTATTTGTTTCGTCAACGTATTGTATCATCACAACCCGCTCCTCCGAGTTAGACGAAATTTGGTTGTTCTCGTTTTGAATTTTAACACTGATATCCTTGCGCTCTCTTCTTACTGGAAGTCTATCTTTAACTAATTCTCCAAATTTATCTTGGATATCAACCAAATTGTCGGAGCCGTCTCCAAATACGAAGTCACAAACCGCCTCAATTAATGGTGGGTTAATGTATTTTTTTTTAGGATTCATTTCTTGGAAGACGCAAATGTATTAATTACATTACAATAAACGAATGATTAGCAAGAAGTATTACCGAACAGTGAAATTAATAAATACCCACAAACAAAAAAGCCCCAACTTGTGTTGAGGCTTATTTATTTGTGGGCCCACCTGGGATCGAACCAGGCACCTACTGATTATGAGTCAGTTGCTCTAACCGAATGAGCTATAGGCCCGAGATTTTAATTTCTCAAAATCTTTTTCCTTTTAAAGGAGTGCAAACATATATTTTTGTATCTTGTTATACAAGTATCAAATGACAAAAATTACAACAATTATTTTCGACCTTGGGGGTGTGATACTTAACTTAGACCAAGACCGCACTTTGCGGGCTTTTAAAAGGTTAGGCGTTGATTTGGAGGACATCAACGAGATGTCGAGCATTTTCTGCGACTTTGAAACCGGTAAAATTAATGCTGCTGATTTTAGACAAGCACTAATTACACACCTTAAAGGAAATGCAACCGAACAACAAATAGATGATGCCTGGAATGCCATGTTGCTCGACTTACCCGCACAGCGTTTAAATTATTTAAAATTTTTGCGCAAGAACTTTAATGTGCACCTGTTAAGCAACACCAACTCCATTCATATTGACGCATTTAACAAATACCTTACAGAAGAACATCCTAATTTAGACTGGTTCGGGTTATTTGATAAGGTATACTACAGCTACGAAATAGGCTTAAGAAAACCGAATACAGATATTTACGAATTTGTGTTGAAAGACAATAACCTTAAGCCACACCAATGTATTTTTATTGACGATATGAAAGCTAACTTAAATGGCGCAAATCAGGTTGGTTTACATACCATTTGGGCTAAAAACCCATTAGATGAAAATATGCTGATGGAAATTAAGGGCCTGGTAACCGACTTTACAGCCGGTATGAATTAATTTTTTTCGGGCAACTTAGTTTGCTCTTTATTTACAGGTGCATCTTCTTTTACACCACGTTTGTAAATAATCAATCCGTTTAAAAAGTTACGTAAAATTTGGTCGCCCATGGGTTTATAGTTTGGGTGATCTTCATTACGAAAAAAAGCGGTTAACTCGGTAGTGGTTACTTTAAAATCAACCAGCTTTAGTATTTCTACAATGTGCTCGTTGCGCAAATGAAGCGCTATGCGCAATTTTTTCATGATATCGTTGTTGCTCATTGCTTCTATTTTTTAACCTTATCGTTCATCAATAACTTTACGTAAAACAGCGGATTACGCAACTTGGCACGTAAATCTAAGTCTTCAAACATACAACTTATGGTTTCGCGTAATGCTTTATTTTTATGTGCTTTGTTTACCACAAAATTAAACAACCACGGGAACTTAACCAGCTTTTGCATGGTATGACTCAGTTTTAACTCATCCCATTGGCGCGCATAAAATGCATCATCGTATTGTTTTAAAAACGCGGCATCAAAACGGTTTTGTTTCACCGCCTCAACAATATGGTTTGCTGCCATCATGCCACTATAAAGTGCGTTGCCAATTCCTTCTCCGGTAAACGGATCTATTAACGAGCCGGCATCACCCACCAATAAAAATCCCGCTCCACTAACCGGACGTTTCTTACTTCCCAATGGTAAACCCCAGCCTTGAATTTTACCATGCAATTTTGCATTTTTAAAACGTGCACTAATGGCAGGATTATTTTCTATAGCCTTTAACATGTCGGCTTTAAGATTTACTTTACGTTTACTCACCTCACTGCTTAACATACCTGCACCAATATTGGCCATGCCATTTGGCAGCGGAAAAATCCAGAAATAACCTGGCAACATTTCGGGTAAAAAATGTAACTCAATAAAGTTCTGCGGATGCATACCTTCTACGCCTTCGTAGTAGGCACGAATGCCCGCGCAGTAGTGGTCGTTTTCTTTTTTATTAGGCGATAACTTCTTTGCTACCACACTTCTATCACCTTCTGCCCCTACCAATAATTTTATATTGGTTAAGGTTTGGGTTGAATCGTTTTTAGAAATCGTAACATCAAATAAATCACCTTTACGATTTATTTCGGTAACCTCTGTACCATCAAGCACAGTAGCGTAGTTTCTATCTAAACGTTTAAAAAGTTCGTTATCAAAATCAATACGTTTGCTGATAAAACCCGGAGGATATTGCTCCTTGCTCATATCTTGCTTAAACGGAATATCAATGGCTTTTCCGTTTGGTGCTACAAACTTCACTCCCCAACTGTCAATAAACTGTTGTTTTTGTTGATCGAAAGAAGGAATAATACTTGGGTCGAGTTGGTTTAATACGTAAACTGTTTTACCACTAAGCGCGTCACCACAAACCTTATCGCGCGGAAAAACAGCCTTATCAATAATGGTATGAGGTATTTTGTGTTTAGCTAAAAATAACGATGTGGCACAGCCCGCAGGACCAGCACCTATAATAACAATTGAACTTGCGTTTAATTCCATGAACTGCAATGATAACAAATACAGCACTAAACTTTGCATACCATATTGCAGTAATTCATCAATTGATTATAAAATATTACACCAAAACATAATCTTGAATTTTTACCACAAACCATTGCCTTCGGTATTGGGCCCCAAGGTCAGTACGCTTAAAAGCGTCAGACCTCTTGGGGTAAAGAATAATAAAGTAAAGTAATTAGTAACCAACCGTACTGACGCGAAATGCGTCTGACGGTTTTCCTCAGGCTGAAACTCTGCGAATCAGACTTCTGTGCCTTCCGAGCTTTCCGTGAGCCAATTAATTTTTATACTTAACCACAAGGTGCACAAAGAAACCACGGGGTGCACTAGGGTTTAAAACACGCAGGCGACTATGCCTTGTGTACTTTGTGAAAAACCTTGTGTTCATAGTGGTTTAATCTCCTTCGCGTCCTCTGCGCCTCTGCGTTTAAACCTTCTGTGCCTTCCGCGTTTTCTGTGAGCCAATTAAAGTTGCGCAGCAACCTCAGCGCCCTCCAAGACTCAGCGTTTAAACCTTCTGTGCCAATCAACCAATAACCAACCATCCAACACTGTCAGTTTTTTCACCGATTAATTCATAAGTTTTACCTTAAGCCAAGTATAAGTAAAGGCCTACTTTTTGACGGTTATAGCTAACAACTTCTGCCTAAAACACAAGTACATCAACCAATTACATTTTTTACATCAACCCAAAACCTAAACCCAAAACCAAACAGCCGCTTAAAGTTTAAACGCCAATATGGCAATGGCTTGATTTTTGGTTAATTTCGCCAAACATGAAAGTTGAATTTAACGAATTACCCGATCATGCACGTGTGTGGGTGTATGCCGCATCAAAACCATTAACCCAACAAGAAAAGGATGTTATACAAATTGATGCCGATAAGTTTACAGACGAATGGACCGCACACCAAATGCCACTTAAAGCTTCGTTTAGCATTTTAAACGATATTTTTTTGGTGTTTGCCGTTGATATTGCCCATCACGATATTAGTGGCTGTGGCATTGATAAATCGGTACATTTGGTACAAAAGTGGGAACAGCAATTAAACATTCCTTTGTTTAACCGCCTACAAGTAGAATTTGAAGTAAACAATAAAATTGAAGTTGGCAGCAAAGCACAGGTGGCAGCATTATTTGCCAACGGAATCATAACAGAGCAAACCGTTTTTTACAACAAAGTGGTAAACAACCTTGGCGAGTTACGCAACAGTTTTCGTATAGCCTTAAAAGATAGTTGGGTATACAAACAATTGCCAAAACAAACCGCTTAATGTTGGTTAAAAAACAAAATGTAAGTAATCTTGCTTAATATTACAGATAATAATAAATAACATAAGAATATAAATGGCTGATATCGAACCAAACAACCAGCGTCCTTCAGATCCTAACCAAGGACCACGTAAACCTAAAGTACCCCAGATGCCTAAATTTAATTTTTACTGGATATACGGGATAATTTTTGCCATATTTATTGGTATACAATTAATGCCACATGATGTTGCACTTAAAACCACTTGGTTTAGGGTACAAAGTGACATGATTATGGCCAACAGCGTTGAAAAAATTACCATCGTTAATGAAAAACGCGCTGAAGTAACCATTAAAAAAGATGCATTAAACAGCGAAAAGTTTAAAGACTTAAAAGACCGCAGCATTTTTGGCGAAGATGTTGGTCCGCACTACTTTTTTGAAATTGGCGATGTAACGCAATTCCGTGCCGATTTAAAAGATGCTGAAGTAGAATTTGCAAAACGCAATCCGGGTCAAACCATACAAATACCTGTTGAGTACACCACACAACACAATTACTTTGGCGATATATTGGGATGGATTTTACCATTTTTATTATTGCTAGGATTGTGGATGTTTTTAATGCGCAGAATGGGCGGTGGCGGTGCCGGTGGGGGACAATTATTTAACATCGGAAAATCTAAAGCACAATTATTTGATAAAGAAAACCTGGTTAAAGTTACCTTTAAAGATGTTGCCGGTTTAGATGAAGCCAAAGTGGAAATTATGGAAATTGTAGATTTCCTGAAGAACCCTAAAAAATACACCAACTTAGGTGGTAAAATTCCTAAAGGTGCATTATTAGTTGGCCCTCCGGGTACAGGTAAAACATTATTGGCAAAAGCTGTTGCAGGCGAAGCCGGTGTTCCTTTCTTCTCTTTATCAGGTTCTGATTTTGTGGAGATGTTTGTGGGTGTGGGTGCAAGTCGTGTTCGCGATTTATTCCGCCAAGCAAAAGAAAAAGCACCTTGTATTATTTTTATTGATGAGATAGATGCCGTTGGCCGTGCTCGTGGTCGTAACATGGTACAAGGTGGTAACGATGAACGTGAGAATACCTTAAACCAGTTGTTAACAGAAATGGATGGTTTCTCTACCGATTCAGGTGTTATTATTTTAGCAGCAACCAACCGTCCTGATATTTTAGATGCAGCATTGTTGCGTCCGGGTCGTTTTGATAGACAAATTTCTATTGATAAACCGGATTTGGCTGGTCGTGCCGAAATATTTAAAGTGCATTTAAAACCATTAAAATTAAATGCCGATGTAAATGCTGATCGTTTATCAACCCAAACTGCCGGATTTGCAGGAGCAGAAATTGCCAATGTGTGTAACGAGGCCGCATTAATTGCTGCACGTAAAAACAAAACCGAAATCGACATGCAAGATTTTCAAGATGCAGTTGATCGTGTAATTGGCGGATTAGAAAAGAAAAACAAAATTATTTCGCCCGAAGAAAAAGAAATTATTGCTTACCACGAAAGTGGTCATGCCATTGTAGGTTGGTTCTTAAAAGACCTCGACCCATTGGTTAAAGTAAGTATAGTACCACGTGGTGTTGCAGCTTTAGGTTATGCGCAATACTTGCCTAAAGACCAATATTTATACACCACCGAACAAATGGAAAACATGATGTGTATGACCTTGGGCGGACGTGTTGCAGAAGATATTGTGTTTGGCCGCGTAAGCACCGGAGCACAAAACGATTTAGAACGCATAACACGTATGGCATACGCAATGGTTACCATTTATGGTATGAATAGCAATGTAGGTAACGTAAGTTTCCACGACCCAAATAACGAGTACGGATTTACCAAACCATACAGCGATAAAACAGCTGAAATGATAGACATTGAAGTGCGCAAACAAATTGATGCTTGCTACCAAAAAACCAAAGCGTTGTTAACCGAAAAACGTGATAAGTTAGAAGAGCTTTCACAAATTTTATTGCAGCGCGAAATTTTATTCCAACACGATTTGGAAGAAATTTTAGGTAAGCGTCCGTTTGATGTAGCAAAAGAAGAAACACCTATTGAAGTAACTGCAGTAGAAGAAACCCAAGAAAAAGCAGAAACTGAAACACACGAATAACAACGTGTAACAAACCATTAATAAAATCCCTCAATAGCAAAAGCTGTTGGGGGATTTTTGTTGTGTGGATTAGGTGCTAATTTGATATAAAAACATCAGGTCTCCTTTGCTGCTATAATGGTTATGGGGCTTACCATAAAGCACACCCAACACACAACCCACGCAAGTGGCTTTAAGGTCGGGTGTTCCGTGCTACTCCGCCAACGCTATAACCAACGCACTTCGGGCCTGCACCGAAGGCTTTCCCTCGGGGGTAGCTCACTTCACCCCCTAAGCCGGGTTTAACTTTCAAATCATTATTTTCTGCTCCACTACATATACGCTTTAAACATTTATACAACTTTCTGTTAACCGACCCCAGCGGGGTCTAATGTTTTTAGAAAATATATTCACCGTATAAATTCCGACCTCAGAGAGGTCGAATGTTTATAGAAAACAAATTGCCCATTCATATTCCGACCTCAGAGAGGTCACATGTTTATATAACCACGCGACAAATTCGTTTTTGTGCGACCCCCGAGGTTACGCTGCGCTTCACTCGGGGTCGGGTTTCATTGTCGTTTAATATTTTCTATAAACATATAATCCCTCCGGGATTATTTGACAGCCCAAAATTATTAATCATCATTGGCCGCATAGAGTCATTCAAGCATGGTTCAACAATCAAGCATTGGCACTCGACCACTCTATAATTTCACTAACAGCATAAAGCAATGTCTAAAAGCAAAAAGCATCTGATGGAAGTGTTGCTCCCCTGTTAGGGGAGCTGTCATGCAAAGCCTTTGCGTGGCCATGACAGAGGGGTACCACCCCGGCCTGCGGCCACCCCCTCCTTAAAGGAGGGGAGCACTTCCATTTGAAGATTTACTTTTAACATAAAGCTATAATCACACACGAAAATTATTGATGG
>CAZRVA010000035.1:0-21363 GCA_964603255.1 uncultured Chitinophaga sp. | reverse complement strand
GCGCGTAAGCGTTAAAAAATAGTTGAAAGTGGCCGATTAATTTGCTTAAAACACTTTAATCGGCTGCATCATCAACCAATTAAAATAACAAATGGCAAACTTAAAAGAAGTACGTACACGTATCACTTCGGTTACATCAACCCAGCAAATTACCAAGGCGATGAAGTTGGTAAGTGCTACTAAATTGCGCAGGGCTCAGAATGCCATTATTCAGATGCGCCCTTATGCCGAAAAACTAAACGGTATTTTAGGCAACTTAGCCGATAGCGTTGAAGTTGATTCGCTTAAAGTGTATTTTGAACCACGTGAGGTAAACAATGTATTGTTAGTTGTAATTACCAGCGATAGAGGTTTGTGCGGTGGTTTTAACAGCAGTGTTATTAAACTTGCCAACCAACTAGTAAAAGAAAAATATGCCGGTAAAAACGTTACCATTTTACCTGTAGGTAAAAAAGGTGGTGAGTTTTTCGCCAAATCAAACGTAAACATAGATTATACTTTCCGTGATACGTTTTTAAACCTTACAGGCGAAGCGGGTTTTAACATTGGTGAGTTTTTACTTGATGCATACAAAAGCAAAAAGTATGATTCAATTGAATTGGTGTATAATCAATTTAAAAATGCAGCTACATTAATTTTAACCAACGAGCCATTTTTACCAATTAATGTAAACAACTTTGGTGCTAAAGCCAAAGCAGGTAAAAAGAACGATTACATATTTGAGCCTTCAAACGTGGAAATTCTTGAGGAGTTAATTCCTAGAATTTTAAAAACGCAATTGTACCGCGCATTGTTAGATTCGTTTGCATCTGAGCATGGTGCACGTATGGTGGCAATGGATAAAGCAACCGAAAATGCCGGTGAATTATTAAAGAGCTTAAAAGTTGAATACAACCGCGCTCGTCAAGCTGCCATTACAACCGAAATTTCGGAAATTGTGAGTGGTGCTGCTGCACAAAGCGAAGGTTAATAACAACCATTCTTATTCAGAAAAACGCTGTGGTATTTACCATGGCGTTTTTTTTTTTGCACTACTACCCTATTTATGGCGGTGGCTATTTTCTTTTTGGGTTGATGGGTTTATATTGTGACTTCAAACCCTAATCTGAATTAAAACGTGAAGTTACTTAACGTTGTTATAGCATGTTTAGTTGCCATTAATACACAAGCTATTAATGTAGATAGTTTACAACTTTTACTCAAAACACAAACGGATTCAAACCGAGTAAAAACACTGAATGAGCTGTGTTTTGCGGTAGTATTTGATGATGTAAATCAAGCAAAAGCGTACGGATTTGAAGCGTTAGCTACCGCAGAAAAAAAAGCATACACCAAAGGCGTTGCAAAATCTTATTTACGCATCGGGATTGTATATGATGTATCAAGTCATTACGACAGTAGTATTTGGTTTTATAATGAAGCATTGAAAACATTTCAGGGAATCAATGATGAAAACGGTAAAGCAAGCGCATTAAACAATTTGGCTATGGTTTATAATAACCAAGGCAATTATAACAAAGCTATCAGCATGTATTTTGCAGCGCACAAATCGTTTACTAAACTAAAAGATACAATTGGAATGGCGAATACCTTAAACAACATTGCTGTTCTTTATAGCGATACTTACAAAAGTAAACTCGCTTTACAATATGCACTGCAGGCACTTAAACTTTATGAAGCTGTAAAGCATAAGAAAGGTATTGCTGCAGTATACACTAACATATCTCTAGCCTTTAATGAAATCAACACCGACTCGATTATTTTCTATGCAAAAAAAGCAATTCACATAAAGGAAGAGTTAAACGATAAATACGGACTTGGTATATCATATAACGATTTAGGAATAGCTTTTAATGATATTAAACAATATGATTCGGCACTACATTACTTAGATAAATCATTTAAAATTAAAACCGAATTTGACGATAGATTTGGTATGGCCTCGGTACTCATAAACAGAGCTAATGCACACTACCACCATCGTAACTTTAAACAACAACTAAATGATTTATTGCTTGCTAATAAGCTTGCTAAAGAAGTAAACAGTTACAGATTATTAACGCGTATTGCTTTCTCTTTATCGGAGTATTATCAGATTACTGACGACTTTAAAAATGCATACAAATACCGGGTGTTGTATACAGGTTATAAAGACAGTGTAATGAATGAACAAACCGCTCGTCAGATAAATGAACTTGAAGCCAAATACCAATCAGAAAAAAAGGATTTAGAGATAGAAAATAAAAATCTTGAGCTACAAAAAACATCAGAGCAACTTGCTAAAAAACGCATTCAAATATTGTTGCTAATAGCCATATTCGTCACCCTTACTCTTGCTGCCTTGTTGTTTTACATCACCTACAACAACAGGCAAAAACAAAAAGCTAATCAACTTAAAATAGAACAAGAACAGTTACGTAATGTGGCTGTAATAACTGCCGAAGATGAAGAAAGAAGACGCATAGCAAAAGATTTACATGATGGTGCAGGACAGCAACTATCCGCCATTAAAATGGGTTTAAGCGCATTGGCACATCAAAAACCGGATGAAACACTGAACAACATCATGCAACAACTAGACGATGCCGTTAAGGAAGTTAGAAACGTATCGCACATGATGATGCCTACCATGATGCTAACCAATGGTATTACAGAGGCCATTAAAGATTTAACCTGTAAGATAAACACCAACGGTAAGCTGAAAATAAACACGCATTTTATTGATGTAAAAAACAAACTTGACGACAAGTTGGAAACCACCCTTTATCGCATTATACAAGAGTGTTTAAACAATGTGATAAAGCATGCTGATGCAACAGAAGTGAACTTGCAACTTATTCAGCATCCGCAAAGTCTTGTACTTATGATTGAAGATAATGGAAAAGGTTTTGATACTGATAACATCCAATTGGGAATGGGATTGCGCAATATTGAGAGTAGGGTTTTGTACATAAATGGTATATTGCACATTGATTCGGGATTGGGTAACGGAACAACCATAACTATTGAAATAGATACTTGATTTGCCTATGAAAAAATTTGCATTAATCTTATTATGCCTGGGTATAAGCCATGGTATTTTTGCGCAAGATTTAATTATAAAAACCAATGGTGATAGCATTCCGTGTCGCATAAAAGAAATTGGTGCATTGTACATCAGTTATCATTACAATAAAAATGGTATAATTACCCCAGGCAATATCCCATCGCAACAAGTAAAAACTTTTCAGTACAATGTGCTACCAACCGATTCTGTTTTTTTAAAAAAACGCAACCAAAAATTCGGTCATTCAGGAAATGGATTCTATGCTTCGGCTACTATAGGTCTTGGTTATCTGATAGCTCCACTTCCCAAAGGTTACTTGCCTGATTTTTACAAAGAATATTTAACGGAATTACGCAGTGGTACTTCTTACCACTTAAATGCATTTTACTTTTTTAACGAACGTATGGGTGTTGGCTTACACTATGCAAGGTTTAATACAACTAATTCAATAGACAGAATAATTGTTTATACAAACACAGATACACTTATTGGGCCATTATCAGACAACATTACCACCAACTATTTTGCACCCACGTTTTACGTAAAATTTGGCGATACCAAACAAGCCATTTTACCGATGCTAGCCGTTGGATTGGGTTACACAAACTATGTTAATAATGCCAGTTTTGCAATTCCGTTTAAAATAACATCCTCATCAATTGGCTTACATTTTTTAGGTATACTTGATATTAACATGGGTTATAATTTAGCCTTGAGTCTTAAAGGTGGATTATACTCGGGATCGTTTACCAAAGCAGAAGTTACCGATGTAAACTCAGGAATCACCAGGATTATTACCTCTACAGAGCCAGAGAATATTTCGCGTGCCGATTTACACATTGGCCTTAGGTATAAATTTGGGAATAATTAACTTTGCTTAGCGTGTATCAATAAATTTGGCTAATAGTGAAAAAGAAACTTGCATTTATCATCAACCCAATATCGGGAGGAATTTCTAAAGCTAATTTCCCGGCTTTGGTTGAAAAACACATCAACAAAAATATTTTTGATTACGATATGTTTTATACCCAATCAACCGAGCACAATAAAGATTTAGCCAAAATGTGTGTGGTACAGCAATACGATGCGGTAGTTGCTGTAGGTGGTGATGGAACCATTAACAACACTGCAAAATACATAGCCGGAACTGATATAACTTTTGGTATTATTCCGGTTGGATCGGGCAATGGACTTGCGCGCCATTTACATTTAAGCATGAACCAAGAAGAAGCACTGAAGGCTATTAACAAGTTTGATTATACCTGTATGGATACCGGACTTGCCAATAATGAGTTTTTTTTAAACGTAGCCGGTGTTGGGTTTGATGCACACGTAAGTTGGATGTTTGCCAATGCACCCAAACGCGGTTTTTGGCAGTATACAAAAATTACATTAGCCGAATTTGCCAAATACAAAGCCAGAAAATACCACATCAAAATTGATGGTGAAAGTATAACAGAAGATGCATTTTTGGTTTGTGTAGCCAATGGTTCGCAGTACGGCAACAATGCCTACATTGCTCCTACAGCAGATATTAACGATGGCATTTTTGAAATAACCATACTTAAGCCGTTTAAACTACATCAAATGCCACAACTAGGAGCACGTATATTTAACAAAACCATTCACCAATCGGCACAAGTAAAGGTACTAAGCGGCAAACAAATTATAATAAACAGAGAAGCCGCTGAAGTAGTTAATATTGACGGAGAACCCGTTATGATGGACGCCAATATTGATATAAAAATTATTCCGGCCAACTTAAAAATTATTGTAGCATGAGTTCAAAAAATAAAAACGGAGGCATGGTATACTCTACCAACAGCGATTTCGATTTTAACTCGCAAGACGAAAACGAATACGAAACTTTACCTCCGCAACAACAGCAATTAAAAGTTTACCTCGACAGAAAAGGTGGAGGTAAATTGGTATCGCGTGTTAATGGATTTATTGGCACATTAAACGACTTGGAAGAACTTGGGTCGAACCTAAAAAAACATTGTGGCGGTGGCGGAAGCGTAAAAGACGAAGAGGTTTTAATTCAAGGAGATCACCGGGATAAAATAGTTGCTTGGTTAACATCAAAAGGTTATAAAGCCAAAAAAGCAGGTGGATAGATTACCCAATGCTTTAATATGTTTTTAATAAATTAAACCCTCAGGCTTTAATATCGGTAATTGATATTCGTTGCATAAAAAAACAACATCATGAAAATATTAGTGATAGAAGACGAACCAAAAGTGGCCTCGTTTATCAAGCAAGGATTAGAAGAACAATCAAATAACGTAACAGTAGCTTACGATGGCTTTTTTGGCCATAAGTTAGCAACAGAAAACGAATTTGATGTAATTGTGCTAGATTTAATGATACCATATATGAATGGTTTAGAATTATGCAAAAAACTTCGCGAAGAAGGCATCAAAACTCCCATATTAATGCTAACAGCTTTAGGTACTACTGATGATAAAGTTACTGGTCTTGAAACCGGTGCTGATGATTATTTAGTTAAACCTTTTGAGTTTAAAGAGTTGGTTGCACGCATACGCGCATTAAGCAAACGTTACACAGATAATGTACAATTACCTAAAGTACTTAAGGTAGCTGATTTAGAAATGAACCTTGACGAAAAAAGCGTAAAACGTGGCGGAAAATATATTGACTTAACTGCTAAAGAATTCAGTTTACTTGAGTTTTTATTACGCAACAAAAACCGTGTGGTATCAAGGGCTGAAATAAGTGAAAAGGTTTGGGACATCCATTTTGATACCGGTACAAATGTAATTGATGTATACGTAAATTTCTTACGTAAAAAAGTAGATAAGGAACACGACCGTAAACTAATACAAACCATGGTGGGTATGGGTTATGTTATCAAATCTGATGAATAAGCAGGTATGAACATCAAACGCTCATTAACCATTCGTTTTTTGGTGCTGGTAACCATATTGCTTTCCAGCTTCTCTTTGGTGATATACCAAAATTATTCTAAATACAGAAAAGACGATTATTTTGAGCGTTTAAAAGAACGTAGTGCAACTATAGCACGACATATGATTGACATCACCAACACCAACTTGTTGGATGAGGTGATTGAAAGAGAAAATATTGTTAAACCGATGTCGAATCATAAAGTATCTGTATATTCCATATCCGGATACTTTTTGGGCGACTCAACCCGCATGGCTAAACTTCCTTACCCGGGGATCATTGAAGATGTGAGGAAAACCGATTACGTTGAATTAGCCATGGGAGAAATTCACTACACAGGTTTTACCCTGATGCATAATGGACAAAAGTTTATTGTCATCGCTTCTGGTAACGATTCGGTGGGTACGCAAAAATTAAGTTTCTTAGGTCGTTTAATTCTTATTTCACTTTTAACGGTACTTTTTATTACTGCATTTTTTGGGTGGTATTTCGCTCGTCAGGCGTTAAGCCCAATTAGTAAGGTAATTTCTGAAGTTGATAAAATAACTGCAAACAACCTACACAAACGCTTACCGGTTGGCAAACAAAATGATGAGATTGGTGCTTTAAACACCACCTTTAATAAAATGCTCGACAGGTTAGAAGCATCTTTTATGATGCAAAAAAACTTTGTTTCTAATGCCTCGCACGAGCTGAGAACTCCTATTACTGCCATAAAAGCCCAAATAGAAGTTATGTTGATGCAAGAAAGATCTAAAGAAGAATATATAAATACGCTTAAATCTATTGATGAGGATATTGATAATTTTATGCAATTGGTTTCGAGTTTAAGTGAGTTAGCTAAAACAAATGAAGATAATTTAAATTCAAGCCCAACTAAAGTTCCACTCATTGAAATTGTTGCCGAATCGAGAGCTGAAATTTTACGAGGAAAACCGCGCTACAAAATAGATTTACAGATAGAAAACTTACCCGAACAAGAACATGAAAATTATGTGCCTGGAAATCCGGCATTACTAAAATCGGCATTTAAAAACTTAATTGAAAATGCATGTAAATTCAGTCCTGAACAAAAGTGTGAAGTAAGCATGGTATTTGTTGACCAACATATTTTAGTTACAGTTAGTGATGATGGTATTGGAATTTCAGAAGAAGAATTACCACATATTTTCGAGCCGTTTTTTAGGGCAAATGATACACGCGGTATAGCAGGACATGGAATTGGCTTATCGTTGGTAAAAAAGATTGTTGAGTTGCACAAAGGAGAAATTTGGGTTACATCTGTTCCTTCAGTTGGTACTAAATTTCAGGTAAAATTACCGCACGCAAAATTAGAAGACACCTCTCCTATCGCTTACTAAATCCGTAAGGACAATGTTTGCAGCCACTCTTGCAGCAATAGCCTCGCTGCTGGTGATACAATTCTGTAAACACCCAATATCCATTTTCATTTATGTAATAGTGCATACCTTTTACCAATTCTGATTTAGGTATTTTTACACCCTCTTTTTTATCCATTATCGGTAATAAAAATAAAAATCTCCTGTAATAATTCCTGCTTTAAAAGTACCGCGTAAAGTAGCAGTTTCGTCATACCTATTTATGGTTGATCGTTGAACAAAATCAACAGCATCACCCACATAAATTTCGTCTGTTAAAGAATCGAAATTAAGCGCCCAAAAGTTGCTATTAAACGATGGTAACCATGGATTTCCTGAAACTACATTACTATTAATTGCATGTTTGTAAATGCTTTTGTTAATCCAATACAATTCGTCTTTTTTAGCATTACTACGCAATTTTATTGGCCCGTGCTCGCTCTGTCTTGTAATGCTAAATTGTTGCAAAATAGTATCTGTATTAGTATTAATTTTTTGAAGTGCACCATTTTCAAATCCACCACCATTTATGGTTCTGCCCGAACTTAACACCCAAAGGTTGTTGTTTTTATCCAGTAACAAACTATTTGGTCCGTATGCCACATCAATACTATCCATTACAACATTGCTTTGTGTATTGATTACATACACCAGTTTTTTGTTCGATACCGTAACATATAGTTTGCTGTTATGCACCATTAATTCATCGCAGTTACCGGATACAGGAATGGTTTGTACAATTTGATTATTATTTAAATCAACCACCTTAACACCACCATTATAATACTCGCTTACATAGGCAAACTGAGTACCATGAACAACCATGTAACGTGGCGATACAAAACCTGTAATTGTACCTTCTGATGCTAAAGTAAGCATGTTAATCACTTCAATTTTTTGAGAGTTATTTACCACCAAATAACCTTTGTTTCCATAACGTGTCATTGATTGAAGCACATCGCCCAATTTACGTTTGTTGGTGGTTTCAAAAGCATTGGTTGATAGCTTTTGGGTTTCAAAATCGTAGTAATCTATAGTTGCATTACCAAACTGAAAATTACCTTCATTTAAAATAAATAATCCACCTTTAGGATTTAAAATAGGCGGATATTCAGGCGTGATTACAGGCTTCGTTTCGCAAGCGCTAAACGCAACCAACAAAATCAAGCAAAAGAAGTAATTGTTTTTCAGTTTCATGTTTGTTCAAATATAGGATGATTGACTTATGACTAACCATAAGTCAATCAAAACTAGCAATGGGTTCTGTTAATGTTTTATTACACGAACAGTGGTTGATTCCTCTCTATTTTCAATCTTTACAAAATAAACACCATTGGCTAAATCCTCTAGATCAACCCAACTGTTATTAAACACATTTTGTTTTAGCATTTGTTTACCCATTACATCAAACACAGTAACCTCAATTGCGTTTGTTTTAGCTGCAACACTTACGTTAATTTTATCTTGTGTTGGATTTGGATAAACCCTTGCATTTAAGTTATTTTTTATGGTTGATAAGCCCACAAACGCATCACGAGTTGTAAATTCATCTATGGCAAAAAATCCCGGTGTATTCATTCCAAATTGTCCAACATCTGATGATGATAAACGGAACAAAACACTATCAACATTACCTAGTGATTTTAAATCAACCCATGTCCAGGTATTAACAATGTTACCATTTTGCGCCAAATAAAAAGGAACAGTGTCTGTTATTGTACCATTTTTAAATCCAATAATATTTAGTCTAAAATAATCGGTGTCGCTAAACTTACGCGCAAAACCATCACCCCACTTCATACTTAAATAAGCGTAGTTACTATTGGTTACATAAAGTCCTTCTAATTGTTTACCAGCTGCACTTCCAGTTAAAATAATACGCGCACCTTGTTGTGCCACTGCATAATTTTCGGTTGAGTCGGCCCCTTGTGCAACTACTGCATTGTAAATTTTATTGTAACCTACCACACCACTATCCAATTGTACGTCTGTTTTGTTTGAAATAGCAAAATCACCACTCCAGTAATCACCAAAACTTGATACACTATAACGTGAAGGGAAAATAGCATTACCACTTTGGTAGGTGGTACGAATAGATGTATTTGGTTTACTCCAAAATTTATTTGTTGCTAAACTTAAATTTTCAAAATCTGCAGTATCGTTTTGGGTAACCACATCATCAATACAAAAGAACAAAGGTGTATTAATTCCAAACTGCCCTTTGTCTGATGAATTCATGGTAAACTCAAGCGAATCAACTGCACCTAAAGCTGTTAAATCAACCCATGTCCAATCCTTAACAATGTAATCTAATGCACTGCTATCATTACGATAATCTGCCAAATAAAAATTTATACTATCGGCAGTTTTAACTCCGTTTTTCCATGCCTTAATAATCAATACAAAAAAGTCAGCGTCCGTTCCATTAGTACCACCAAACTTTTTTGAAAACGCATCTCCGTTTTTAACCGTTAATGCAGGATAAGTACCATTGGTTACGTACAAACCTTTTACGGTATCTCCGGCATCAACACCAACTATACGCAATACACTGCCTTGCTGACCAACTGCGTATTTAGCAGAACCATTTACTCCGGAATTTGCATACGCAGCATACAAATTACTGTAAGTTCCGTTGGTATCGTTTTTAACATTTGAGTATGCCCAACCATCGCTCCAAAAACCTCCGTAATTGGTTTGATAAGTATTTGGGAATTCCACATTTCCGCTGTTAAACTTTCCGCTAACTGCAGCACCCGAACCGTTTTTAACGCTGTTGTTTGATAAAGTAATGTCATCAAAACTGGCTTTGGTTTGTGCTAAAACTGTTGCAGCAAATGCTAATGCAACTAATAGTAAAAATTGTTTTTTCATGTATTGTTATCTTAGATTGTAACTCCTAAACTGAATAATAAATTGCGCATGGGCATTGGCCTTGATGGCAATACTTGGTACTCTTGATTAAATATATTGTTAATATGAAACTTGGCATCAACCTGCCAATTTTTAAGCTTAAATGTTTTACCCATAAACATGTTTAGCAATGCATAATCATCAATAAAAGTGCTGTTATCGCTGCTGGTAAATCGATAACCCGTGTAGGTTTGATTAAATGCTAAATATGCATTGCTGTAAGTAAATGTTAACCACGTTTGGTAAGTTAATCTTGGAATATAGATTAGCTGTTTACCCACTGTGGCATCGTTTTGCACGTTCGCTTTTTGGTTGGTTGATAAAATGTAACTTGCATCAGCACGTACACTCCACATAAACTTTTTGTAGCAGTAGGTGTAGCGCGTATTCCACTCAATACCCCTACTCCAAACTTGTATTAAGTTCTGTGGTGTCCAGTTTCCGCCATAAGGTTGCCACAAAATCCAATTGTTTATTTGGCGATTAAACCCGCTAATTTGAGTATTAAAATAAGCATGCTCTGTTGTGTGTTTGGCAATTAAACCCAACTCTTGTGCAAATCCTTTTTCTGGTAAAAGGTTGGGATTACCGGTTACCCAATACAAATCGTTTAGTGTTGGCATCCTGAACGATTTATTTAATTGACCTGTTAAACTGAGGTATTGATTGAATTTATAATCCGCACCTGCACCCGCTGTAAACGGCTTTAATTCGGCATCCACTAAATCTTGACGAAGGTTAACAGTTGTTTTAAATCTTTTGCCCCAATGTTTGTTTAATGATACAAATGCAGCTAAACTATTTCTACTCACGTTTTTGTTATAGCCACTACTTTGTGCAAAGTTGCCGGTATAATTCAGGCCAAAGTTTATAGCAGTATTTGCGTTGATGTGTGTTGTATTTTCTAACTCGGCAACAAGTGTTTTGCTTTTACTGATTCCGGAGTTATAGGTAGTAGGGTCGTTATAATTTAAATACTCGTTTATAAATGCAGCACGACCAATCCATTTACTTTTTGATGCGATTCGTTTCCATTCTAATCCTAATCGGTTGGCCTCGTCAATTTGGTAAGAATTATTTACAGCCATGCCCATGGTAGGCGGTATATTTCGGTCAGTAAAACCATACCAATATCTTAAATTTATTTCGTGTTTAGTGTTGATTTTGTGACCGGCTTCCAACATCAAACCATTACTTTTTTGTTGTGCATGAGCCAATTTTTGCAAAGGTTTTTCGGCTAAGGTTACATTATGAAACTCGATGTTATTCTGTGCCGTTTGATGGTAAGCTCGTACTTTGATGTAAGCATTTTTTGTACCGTAAGTTAATGCCAATCTGTGTTGCATTAACCCAAAACTACCAGCACCTATTTGATAACTTGCCAACTTTTTTTGAAACGCAGATGCATTGCTTAAAAGCACTGCACCGCCTATTGCACCAGCTCCATATAAGGCAGAGTTACCTCCGTAATATACACCAATATCATCTATAAAACCGGCAGGTAAAAGGCTAAAATCAGTTTGTCCTAGAAGGCTATTTTGTAAATTAATACCATTCCACAACACAGCTGTATGTTGCGCTCCTGCACCTCTAAAGCTTGTGGTGGCCATTTGGTTAGGACCATAAGCACGAACAAAAACTTGGCTGTTATAACTTAATAATTGCGCCACATTATCATGAATGGCCATGAGCTTAACCAACGAATCAGTTTGTACAATTTTCGCACCTGTGTTAAACGACTCGAAACGCTGGCCGCGTGCAGTAAAATCAGGTAAATGTTTAATGGTATCGGCAGGCGCAATTTGGGCATTAAGTTGCAAACAACTCAGCCAAAACAAACCTACAATTGCCAATACTCTTTTCATTTTTTAGTTTAAAAAGTATGCAGCTATGCCAGATAGAAAAGTGTAAAAAGGAACAGTTAGTGGTAAAGCTTTTGCTATTCCCCTTCGCTTTTTTTCCCGAAAGCTACATGGTAAAATTACTATTGGCAGGTCTTCTGACTTATACCGGATTGTTTGGTCTTCCCATTCGTTTTATGCGAACAGTGACTAAGATTTAAACAATCTTTTTAAACCAATTTACATTGATTTGGTACTTACAGCAGCGGGTACTGTTTAGGATTTACACCTAATTCCCTTTTAAGCATGATAAAAAACTAACATGCACCAAAAGATGGAGCAAATGTATTTTAATATTTTAATTTTGTGCAACCCTACTTAAACAAAAAGTGCAAAGTGCTTGTGTTTGTAAGGACAAAAATTTTCACAGCTACATTTATGGACAAAACAAAAACTAACTATTTGGCATCAAGCATTGCAATTTTTAAGCAATACAAAACATTGGCCGACAAGGCCATGGAACAAATACCTGATGAAGCTTTCTTTTGGCAACCAAACCCGTCAAGTAACAGCGTTTACTTAATTATCAAACACATGAGTGGCAATATGAAAAGTCGTTGGACAGATTTTTTAACTACCGATGGCGAAAAACCATGGCGTAACCGTGATGATGAATTTGAGCAATATGAACAGCCAAGCCGCGAGCAAATATTGCAGCTTTGGGAAGAAGGATGGAATTGTTTGTTTGATGCATTGACACCTCTTGAAGAAAGCGACCTTGTAAAAATTATGTACATAAGAAGTGAGCCACACAGTGTTATGGAAGGCATAAATAGGCAGATTGCTCATTATTCATCGCACGTTGGGCAGATTATATTTTTATGCAAAATGTTAAGCAACCACACCTGGAAAACTTTGAGCATTGCAAAAGGAAAATCAAATGAGTTTAATGATAACATGATGAAATAAATTTTCGATTTGTATATTGCTACAATGAAATTAAAACTCTTTGCCCTTACTTTAGTTGGCCTAACATGGTTGGGTTGTAATAATGCAAAAACGAATCAAACCGAAAACACTACTCAAGTAAAATCTGCCGAAACCACACTAAACGAAGCACAACATAAATTTGTGGTTGACTTAAGTAACACTTATCCTAAACCATTTTTGGTTTTAAATGCTTTCAGAAATCGTTACATCAGCAAAGGGGAGTTAAAAGGTTATCGTAAGTTTTTAGAGAAGTATCCAGAAATTACATTTGATACCACATTTTTATTGAACAGAGAATTAGAGCTTATGGTGGATACCAACCTTGCCCATGCTAATTTATTTTGGGTAAATGAAAAAGATGTTCACACTTGTAAAAATGTATTAAGAGATATGTGGCCGTGTTTTAAAAACCGCTACCAACACAACGCTTTTTATTACCTAAGCATACCGATATTTAGTGCAGATGGCAAATATGCATTGGTAAGTTTAAACTATGTAAATGCTAATGATGATGAGAGTTACGGTGGATTAAGGGTGTTTGAATTAAACAAAAATAAATGGGAAGAGTTTGCCGTATTAACCAATTGGGGGGCAAACTAAATTGCATACAAAGCATATGAAAAACCTACTACTCTTACACGGGGCTTTATCAACCCAAAAACAGTTCGATACTTTTAGGCCATTACTTAAAAGCGATTACCACCTGCATACCCTAACATTCAGAGGTCATGGCAATAACAATACTTTATTAAGTGGTAATTACTTTGAAGATTATGCCGAAGATATTTTACATTACATGCTTCAAAACCAATTAACTAAAGTTAGTTTCTTTGGATACAGCATGGGCGGATATGCGGCATTGTACTTTGCTCATAAATACCCTGAAATGGTGGAAAGCATCATGACATTAAACACTAAATTTGATTGGAACAAAGAACAAGTTGTTAAAGAAACTGCCTTGTTAAATGCAACTAAAATTGAAGAGAAAGTTCCTACCTACGCCCAATCGTTAATAGAATTACATGGCGAAGATAATTGGAAGACAGTATTAGCAAATACCAAAACCATGATGGAACAATTGGCTGAAAATCCGTTGTTAAACAATGATATTTTTTTACACATTAAACAACCTGTTTTAATTGGTGTGGGCGATAGAGATAATACAGCTACCGTTGCAGAGAACTTACATGTGCAACAGCAATTGCACAACTCAGCATTACTGGTTTTACCCAATACACCACACCCATTTGATAAAGTAAACTTTGACACACTTGCTTTATTTTGCAAAAACTTTTTTAACTAAAACACATGGTACAATACAATCCAAGAGATTGGTTCGGATTAATATTTCAGTTTCATAAAAGTGATACCTTTAGGCAGCTTGCCGGGATGATGTTTGTAATTGCCGTATTTTCGGGTGCAGTTGCTTACCTTGAAATAGAAATATTAAACATGCGTTTTAAAACAACCACCATTATGCACTCGCTATTAGGTGTGGTGATTGGTTTGTTGATGGTATTTAGAACCAACACTGCATACGAACGCTGGTGGGAAGGACGAAAACTTTGGGGAAGCTTATTAAACAACACCAGAAATATTGCCATAAAAATACATGCAATGGTGCCTATTAACGATCAAGAAACGCGTATAAAAGTGGTTGAATTGATGAGTAATTTTGCTACTGCTTTGCAATATCATTTAACCCATCAATTAAGTAAACAGCAAAAGTTTATTGGTGATACAGAACCTAAACATCAACCCAATTTATTGGCTACACAATTGTATGAATTGGTTCATAACTTACACAAAGAAGAACGCATTAACGGCTATCAGTTTTTAAGTTTAAACAACGAGCTTCAATCACTAACCGATATTACCGGAGCATGCGAGCGCATCAAAAAAACACCTATACCCTACTCGTATAGTTTGTTCATTAAAAAGTTCTTGTTCATTTATATCATGACCATGCCTTTTTCTTTTGTAAGTGATTTTGGTTATTGGATTATTTTAATTACCACTTTTGTGTTTTATGTATTGGTAAGTTTAGAATTGATTGCCGAGGAAATTGAAGACCCATTTGGAAATGATGCAAACGATTTACCCATGACTTCAATTTGTGAAAACATTAAAAAAAGTACGGCAGAGATATTACAGATTGACCCGAATATATGAGGTTCTCACAGAAGGCACGGAATCTCACGGAAGTTTTAAATACAGCGAATTGTGTATTCAATCAAATTCTGGTTAAACTCCATTCACTGTGGTTAAATACGTTATACTTCTCTCAAAAATGTAAACGTATCTCCATCAAATAATCCTTTGTCGCTTAGTTTTATACTGGGTATTACCAATAGGGCCATAAAACTTAAACTCATAAATGGAGCACGTAATGTTGAACCTAAAACTTGCTTACTGAAATAATCAATTTGCGTGTATAAGTCTGCTACTTCCCATGCGTCACGGTTACTCATTAACCCGGCAACAGGCAAGGGTAATACACAACTTTCGTTATTACTTACCGCACTTAAACCACCGGTGTTTTCAACCAATAAGTTTACTGCTTTGCATATACTTTCATCATCAACACCAACTACAACAATATTATGGCTATCATGTGCTACACTGCTGGCAATTGCACCTTGTTTTAAACCAATATTTTTAATGTAAGCAGTGGCAACTTTTGCTTTAGCATAACGGTTTACTACTGCAATTTTTAACACATCATTTTGTGGGTTAATGTCGGACTTGTTGCAAGTCATTTTCTTGGTAACCAATTGTCCGTCTTCACACACAATAACATGTTCTATTTCTTTGGGTGAGTATGCAAAATCTTGAACCAGCAACTGTGAAATATTAAACTTATTCACCGCTTCAGCTTTAACAGATTCCATCAAAACTTTACCTTCATTAAACACCAACTTACCATTGATGTAAGTTTGTTTTACATTAAAATGAACCAGATCATCAACCACAATAAAATCGGCTGCGGCATTGGACTGAAGTATTCCCACCGGAAGTTTGTAATGCTTAACAGGATTGATACAAGCAGCTTGCAACACATCAAACAAATCATAACCTAGGGCAACAGCTTTTGCACAAAGTTTATTAATGTGACCAACCAATAATGAATCGGGATGTTTATCATCACTGCAAAACATAATTTGTTTTGGATGCGATTTTATGGCAGGAATCAGTGCATCAAAATTACGTGCAGCGCTACCTTCTCTTATTAAAACGTGCATACCTAAAGCCAATTTTTCTTCCGCTTCATCCAAAGTAAAACACTCATGATCGGTTGATATGCCGGCTGCAAAATATTTACGCAATTGTTCACCTCTTAATCCGGGCGCATGTCCATCAACAGGTTTACCTAATTTGTGTGCTGCTTTTATTTTTTGATGAACCAATTCATAATCAAAAATTACACCCGGATAATTCATCATTTCTGCAAGGTACAATACCTCTTCACGCTGCATCAATTTTTCAATATCAGCCACTGTAACTTCATCTCCTGCGGTTTCAAAAATGGTAGCAGGGACACAACTTGGTGCGCCAAAAAAGAATTTAAACGGGGTTTGTTTTCCGTTTGTAATCATGTACTCAACCCCTCGCACACCCAGTACATTGGCTATTTCGTGTGGGTCGCTAACCGTGGCCACAGTTCCGTGCATTACAGCCATTCGCGCAAACTCAGATGGCACCAAAAGCGAACTTTCTATGTGTACGTGCGCATCAACAAAACCGGGTAATAAATAACCACTTACCGTTTCGTTTATCGGTTGAATAGATTGAATAATCCCATCATTAAAAGTTACCTCTGCAGCATAAATTTTACGCTGTGTAATATCAACCAAATTGGCTTTAATTTTTACCATGATTATCCCTTTAAATCATCACTCCAAAACATAAAAGGCATAAAGTTTTTCAAACCCTCAGCAATGTATATATCACCGGTTTCACCTTGTAAAATAACACGCATGGGTTGTTTAAACTTTATTTCATACTCACTCATGCTTTGTAGGCAAGCACCACAACTCATTATGGGTTCGGTAACTTTAAACTTATCTGCCTTTACAGTAATGGCCATGGTTTTAACAGCCTCGTTTGGGTAGTTGGCGCCTGCACTAAAAATGGCAACACGCTCGGCACATAAACCACTTGGGTAAGCAATATTTTCTTGATTGCTACCTTTTACAATTACACCATTGTTTAGTTGCAAAGCACAACCAACATGAAAATTGGAATATGGTGCATACGAGGTTTCAACTGCCTTTTTAGCCTCATGCAGCAAAGCACGATCGCTTTCGCTTAACTCATTAATATCGGTATATCTTTTTAAAACAGATTCTCTTCTGATTTCGCTCATAGTTATACAAGTTTAGTTAAAAATTGTAAAGTAAATGTATAGCTTCGCACCCTTAAATACAATCGTTTTTTTTATGAAAAACATTCTTGTTATTGGAGCAGGGCTTTCATCATCATACTTAATAAAATATTTGTTGGCACAAGCTGTAACGTACAATTGGCAAATTACTGTTGCCGATAGTAATGTAGAGTCGGCTCAAAGTAAAATTGCAAATCACGCAAATGCTAAAGCTATTGCACTTAACGCAACAGATAACGCACAAGTTGAGCAATTAGTTTCGTCCAACGATTTAATTATTTCTTTGCTTCCTGCCACCATGCATATACATGTGGCGCGCATTTGTGTTAGGTTGAAGAAACATTTGATTACAGCAAGTTATGTAAGTCCCGAAATGCAAAGTTTACACAAAGATGCATTAAACAACGATGTTTTATTGTTAAACGAATGTGGTTTAGATCCGGGTATTGATCACTTATCGGCTATGAAAATGATTGATGAAGTGAAAGCAAAAGGAGGTAGCATTGATGTGTTTAAATCGTTTTGTGGCGGATTGGTTGCACCGGAGTTTGATGACAACCCGTGGAATTATAAATTTACCTGGAACCCAAGAAACGTGGTAGTTGCAGGACAAAGCACCGCACAATATTTAGAGCATAATGAGTTGAAGTTTATCCCTCCTCAACGTATTTTTACACAAACAGAAGAAGTACAAATTGAAAACCATGGCGCATTTGAAAGTTATGCCAATCGTGATTCATTAAGCTACATTAAACCTTACGGTATTGAAAATGCGCACACTGTTTTACGTGGCACCCTCAGAAAAAAAGGCTATTCAGAAGCATGGAATAATTTAGTAAAACTGGGTTTAACAGACGATAGTTTTATTATACACAACACACAAAACTTAACTTATCGTGAACTGGTAAGTGCATTTACCCCCGGCAACGATTTAGCCCAATTAGAAAAACGTGTTTGTGACTTTTTAAACCTAACACAAGAGCAAGATGAATTTAAAAAACTAATCTGGTTAGGGTTGTTTGATGATATAAAAATTAACTTAGCAGAAGGCTCTCCAGCCTTTATTTTACAACAGCTGTTACAACAAAAATGGAAGCTGCAAAAAGGTGAGTTGGATATGATTGTGATGTATCACGAAATTGAAGCAAGTTACCCAAACAAAAAAGAAAAAATAAGTAGCGCTTTGGTGGTAAAAGGCGAAAATGAAGTATTAACTGCCATGTCGAAAACCGTTGGTTTACCAATGGCCATTGCTGCCAAACATTTAATGTTGGGAGATATTAAACTTCGTGGTGTAGTAATACCTACCATGCCTGAGTTGTACAATCCTATTTTAAATGAATTGGCCGAGTATGGAATTTCGTTTGTGGAGAAGAGTTATTAGTAATTCACTTCTACTCCCGAAGCAAGTCCTGGATGTTCCAGCTAAGGCTTCGAAGTGTGAAAGGTTGATTGGTTAAAGCCTGTTCGAGTTTGCTTTGCGCTGATTGTGCGAATGCGCGAGTATCGAAACGTAGTTCAGCGTAGCTAAAATAGGAGTCATCGATGAGTATTATTCTTAGCCTATCTAATTTTGTCGTTTCAACTTTTTCGTAAAATCCTGTGACTTCTGTGAGCTATCCACTACAACTGAAATTGTTTCCCGATATAAAATTCTTGTGCAATTTTTTTGTGAGATAAAGATGGTTCTCCGTTTGGTTCATAAATAACAAAACTGCTTTTTACAATTGTTGTTTCTTGTTTACACCATTGTTGAATAACACGATTAACGGGTTTATTGGCTTTGGGTAAAAGTTCAATTTGTTGTTTTAAAAACAATCCTGCCTCCGATGCATAATTCGAAAACAATTGCGCTTCTTGTGTAGGTAATATCAACCAAAAACTGCCCTCTACGTTTAACAATTGTTGAGCATGTTTTGCCAAATGGTTTAATGGTAAATCGGCATCATGCCGTGCTTTACTGCGCTGTTCATCTTCAATGCTAAAATTACTATCCTTAACAAAATATGGCGGATTGCTTATGATAACATCATACAAAAGCGAGCAGGCTTGTGTATAATTTTGTAATGATTGGTGATATATATTTAACCGGTTAGTCCATTTGCTTTTTTTAAAATTATAGTCGGCCTCCAAAGCGGCCTGCTCATCAATTTCAACCGCATCAATTGTTGCACTGCTTCTTTGAGCGCACATCAACGCAAGTATGCCTGTACCCGTGCCAATATCCAATATTTTTTGAGCGTGTTCTACCTCAGCCAAACACCCCAACAGCACACTATCTGTACCAATTTTCATGGCACTGTTTTGCTGCTTTATGGTAAACTGTTTAAATGTAAACTCACTCATGTGTTAGCAATAATCGTAAATTGTTGGCTAGGGGCAAAAGATATTTATTGATTAACCACAGAGAAATAAGGTGTCTGTGAAATTCCGTGGCTTCTTTGAGAGACAAATTCTATTATTCCTTGTGGTTATTCCATCCGTGTTGTTCCGAGGCTTCTGTGGGTACTCCCTTTTCCATAATTTACAACAAACAACAACCTCATGTTTGTATAAATTACAAAAGTTGTGTGATGTGTATTCAATACTTCTTATCATTGCAACATGGTTAAAAAAGCAGGCGGATTTAATCTTACTAAAGCACTCAAAAAAATAGGTATGCTCCTATTTAGGTTGTTTGTTATTGGTTTTCAGTTTGCCATGTTGTTAATCATTTTATACCGTGTTATTCCTGTTCCCTTAACACCTTTACACGTTAAACGTGTGTTTGAGCAGGTTGCCAACGACAAACCCATTAAACTTACCAAAAGTTGGAGAAGCATTGATTATGTAACGGATAAATTTTGTTATGCCGTTTTAACCAGTGAAGACATCAAGTTTATTAGTCATTACGGTTTTGATTTTGAACAAATTTACAAATCGGTAAAAACCGGTATGAAAACCGGAAAAAAAATGCGTGGAGCAAGCACCATTACCCAACAAACAGCTAAAAACTTATTTTTTACACCAACCCGTAGTTGGATAAGAAAATTACCCGAAATGGGTATAACGGTTTGCTTGGAGTTGCTGTGGACTAAAAAGCGCATTTTGGAAGTGTACATTAATATTATTGAAATGGGTGATGGTGTTTATGGTGTTGAGGCTGCAGCCCAACATTACTTTAATAAAAACGCCCAAACACTAACCAAAAGAGAGTGTGCTTTAATAGCAGCATGCCTACCAAACCCACGTAAATTTATTGCCAACAAACCAAGCAAATACATCAACAGAAAAGCATCTGTAGTGCAACGTTACATGTATAAAATTGGCAAGTTGCCTTGGCGCGAAGAGGGTGATAAGAAGAAAAAGAAGGGGTGAATTGCAATTATTCTTGTGGCTGCACTCCAAACGAGGCAATCCTTTTTAACTCGTTGATATCAGTTTTAGCCTAATTGAATTAGCATTTGCCCACACAAAAATTAAACTGTTTATTCTTGGGGTTGCCACCCCAAACCCGCGTCACTTTTAACTCGTTAATATTTATTGTTATTTGGCCTCGTTGAATGCTTAAGCATTTTTCTTAGATAAAAAAGTAACCAAAAAATCAAGGCTTATGATGCTTTTACTACAATCTACTGAGTACGTTTTTCCGCGCAATCCAAGCCACTGCGTTTCGGGTTTTAAATCCCGAACGCAGCTTCGGGGATTGCTTACTATGGCCATTGCACAAACGCCCTCATTGATTGTTACGCAAAAATCTCATGTGCCGTATAGAATCCTTCATACATGGTTCAACAATCATATATAAGTTTGTTTGATGTTAATGTCAGAATCAACAGACCTGACTTATTGACTCAGCGTGCGGTGGGCTTTAAACGATTTGGCGGGGCCGCCTTCTGCGGG
>CAZRVA010000034.1:0-24592 GCA_964603255.1 uncultured Chitinophaga sp. | reverse complement strand
TGCGCAATCTATTGAAGCTGGTGTAAAAGCAGGTATAAATGTAAGTACACTTAGCAAGGCACCCAATTTGGGTGATGCCAACTCAACCACCGGTTTTGTATTTGGTGGTTTTGTGCGCACAAGTGCTGCCGGTTTTTTTATTCAACCAGAAATATTATTAACCCAACGCAGGGGTGTTTTTACTGATGACTCCAGTAAGTTAACAGTAACTAATACACTTACTTATTTAGATGTTCCATTATTGTTTGGATATAAATTAGCTGTTTTCCGTTTTAGTGCTGGGCCTAATTTTCAGTTCTTAATGAGCGCAAATCAAGATGCACCTGCCATACTTAAAGACCCTAATTTTTCTAAAAATAATTTCAACTCAACTTCCGTTGGTTTTCAGTTAGGTGTTGGTGTTAATTTGGGTAAAATAAACCTTGATGCCAGGTACGATGGCAGTATTGGCGATTTGGGTAAAACCATCACCACACAATCGGGTCAGCAAATTAATTACAGCACACGAGCAAATATGTTTCAGTTAACACTTGGTTACCGCATTTTGTAATCATGAATATTGAATTATTCAGAGAATATTGCTTGAGTAAAAAAGGTGTTGAAGAAACCTTACCTTTTGGCGAAGATACCTTGGTGTATAAAGTAATGGGTAAAATGTTTGCTTTAACCAGTTTTAGTGAGCCCGATAGGTGTAACTTAAAATGTAGTCCTGATTATGCATTGGATTTACGGGCTGAATATTCTGCTGTTATACCGGGTTATCATATGAATAAATCGCATTGGAATACCATATTTTTTAATCAAGATGTATCGGATAAACTTATACTTGAATTAGTAGATCATTCCTATGAGTTGGTGGTAAGTGGACTTACAAAAAAGCTTAAAAACGAATTGTTAAATTTATGAAAACAGCCTTGTTTCTGGAGTTAGCGGGTAGTATTGTACTGATTGTTGTTTGTGTAATGGCTCTGTACCGTATGCGAAATAAAAAATAGCTAATACGTTTTGTTGGTTATCAATTTATGATTGTATTGCTGAATAACTGCTTTTAAGTATTTTTCCATTTGTTGCACTTCGTTTAAAGGTGCTGTTTTAAGTTCAATTAAATTTTGTTGCATCAAACTGTCTTGTTGTACATCATAAAATCCAATGCTTTTTGTGCCATCAAATGTTAAAACAAAAGGGTATTGGATGAGTTGGTAAATACCACCATCAAACTGTATTGCTCCATTTCCTGCAAAGCTAAAGTATGTACTTTTTGGTGGTGTTACTTTATTCAATATTAATGGCATTATGCCCAAATGATCTATTGTTGTATTTACCAAAATAGGTAAGCTGTCTTTTTCGTTTTTAGTGGCATCAAACACAAATAAAGGAATTGCATATTTTCCGTGTGATGTTTGGTAATAAGCATCCGTGTTTTCGCTGCTATGATCGGCAGTAAAAACAAAAAGAGTGTTGTTGTACCAAGGCTGCTTTTTCGCGTAATCAAAAAAGTTTTTAATGGCATAATCCATATATTCAACTGTTGCATGTATAGGTAAAGGCCCGCCTTTAAATTTATTATTGTATGCAGCCGGTAGTTGGTATGGGTGATGAGAAGAAAGCGTAAACACTGTGCTAAAAAATGGTTGCTTACTTTGTGTAAGTTCTTTACCTACATATTGCAAATAAGTTTCATCAGGAATACCCCAATGTCCATCAAAGTCTTTTTCCTTATCTGGGTATTCATTTAACCCAAAATAATTACCGGCTTGTGTGTTAGCCACAAACCTATCAAAACTCATGGTACCATTTTTACCACCATGAAAAAATGAAGTCGTGTATCCGTTTTTTGATAAATAATATCCAATGCTACGTAGGGTATTTGTTTGGTAAAAACTATTGATGTAATCGCCCGAAATCCAACTTGGCATCGATGCGATAATTGCCGGTATTCCTTCAATGCTGCGCTTGCCGTTTGCATATGCGTGTGTATATACTTCACTGTACCGCATCAACGAATCTAAAAATGGTGTGTAGCCTTTTTTATTATTATAAAAACCAACATATTCTTTGCCTACACTTTCCATAATAATCAACACCACATTTTTACCGGGCGTTGCACTGCTATTGGTATTAGTATGATTTGGGTTGAATAAGTTTTGAGCCTCTTGTTCTGCCATGTAATTTTTTTCTTCCACACCACTTTGCTCAATGGTCATCAACATCTGAAAAGGTGTGTTTAAAGTTAATGGCATCAATTCTGCTCCGGCTACTTTTGCTGCATCCAATGTGTTTAATGGTTTTAATCCAATACTACCACGCGCACCTGCAAACGTCATCAAACCTAAAATAATCATCACCGGAATTTCAACAACCAATTTTGTTTTTACAGTAGTTTTTAATGTTGGATACAACTTCCAAACCAAAGCAATCAAACCTAAAAGTAACAACAACAAATACCAATAATCGATAACATAAACCATAGGAGAAACATTACCTGCGCCTTGCATTTTTATCAACTCAAAACCACTACGTTTTCCGCTAAAGGTAAAGTAACCAACATCAATAAAATTTAATGTAAGTCCGATGGTTGATGCCAATACAAAAAATAACTTGGTAGTAAGCTGGTATCCATTTTTATTGCGTGTATTGGTTGGTATGATGTGTAATAAAATTACCGGCCCAAAAGTGTACATAATGGATGTGGTATCAAACCAAACACCTGCAATCAACGACCGTAAAATATTTTCGGTTGGATGTGTTGAAAAAGTTTTAAAGTAGGTTGCTAAAAAAACTAACCTGCAAAAGGTATACAGCCCGTAGGCCAGTAACAGTCTTTTAAACAGCAGGCTGATGTGAGGTAATTTTAAATTCACGCGAACAAATATAGTGTTTGAAAATTTAGCATGGTATTTTAAAAGGCTTTTGTTTAATTGCCACCGAGATGAACATTCAGCAGAACATATCGCTTAAAGATTACAATACATTTGGAATAGATGTTAAAGCAAAAGAGTTTGTGGTAATTAACACCATTGAGGAGCTTTGCATTTTTTGTGCTGCATTTAATTTAAGTGATAGAAAATTGCTGGTTTTAGGTGGCGGTAGCAACGTTTTATTAACCGGAGATTTTGATGGAATGGTTATTAAAATGAACCTAAAAGGCATGGATGTAGTTTGCGAAAACGATGACCATGTTTGGATAAAAGCCATGGCAGGTGAGGTGTGGCACGAGTTTGTAATGCATTGCATTGATAAAGGTTTAGGAGGGGTGGAGAACCTAAGTTTAATTCCGGGTTGTGTTGGTGCGGCTCCTATGCAAAATATTGGTGCCTACGGTGTAGAAATTAAAGATACTTTTGATAGCCTAGAAGCGGTTGAAATTGCTACTGGAGAGGTGGTTAAATTCAATAACAGCGATTGTAAGTTTGGATACCGTGAAAGTATATTTAAACAAGAAGCTAAAGGTAAATACATCATTGCTTCAGTTACATTTAAGTTATCCAAGCATCCTGTTTGTAATGTTTCTTATGGGGCAATTCAACAAGTACTAGCTGAAAAAAATATCACCAACCCATCGGTTAAAGATGTAAGTGATGCAGTCATCAGCATCAGGCAAAGTAAATTGCCTAATCCTAAAGTATTGGGTAACGCAGGTAGTTTCTTCAAAAATCCTGAAATACCGGCCGAGCAGTTTAATGCTTTAAAGGCTGAGCATCCAACTATTGTAGGTTATCCTGCAAGTTCGGGTAATATAAAAGTGGCAGCAGGTTGGTTAATAGAGCAAGCCGGATGGAAAGGTAAGGTTGTTGGAAATACCGGTTCGCACAAAGATCAGGCTTTGGTATTGGTTAATTACGGTGGTGCCAGCGGAGACGAAATTTGGCAATTAGCAATGGATATTCAGGCCAGCGTGTTACAAAAATTTGGTGTTACCATTACACCTGAGGTAAACGTAATTTAATTGCCCAGTTTCAATTAAATCTAAAAATAGCTCTTCTCATCCTAAAAATCCCGATTTCTTAACTTACTTTTGCGGCTCCAAAAATCAACCTATTATTTTTATGCAAGAGTCTCGCAAAATTGCCAATGCCTTAATTTCAGTGTTTTACAAAGATGGTTTAGATGTTTTAGCTAAAACCTTACACCAACAAGGGGTAAATATTTACTCTACAGGCGGAACACAAGAATTTATTGAAAAATTAGGTATTCCGGTTAACCGTGTTGAGGATTTAACAGGTTATCCTAGCATTTTGGGCGGACGCGTAAAAACCTTGCACCCTAAAGTTTTTGGTGGAATTTTAGCCAGAAGAAGCAACGAACAAGATCAAAAAGAAGTAGCTGAATTTGCCATTCCTTTTTTAGATTTAGTTGTGGTTGATTTGTATCCGTTTGAAGAAACCGTAAAAACCACAACAGACGAATCGAAGATTATTGAGAAGATTGATATTGGAGGTGTTTCGTTGATTCGTGCAGCAGCTAAAAATTTTAACGACACACTTATAGTTTGCGATAAAGCTGATTTTTCGGTGGTTTCAGAAATGATAACCCATCAAAACGGAGCAACAACAATTGAGCAACGCAGACAATTCGCTACCAAAGCATTTCATACCACTTCGCATTATGATGGTTTGATTTTCCAATACTTTGATAAAGAATCAAACACTGCATTTAAATCGAGTGTAGCACCTGCAAAAACACTACGTTATGGCGAAAACCCTCATCAAAAAGGCGTATACTATGGTCATTTAAACGAGTTGTTTGAACAGGTTCATGGCAAAGAATTATCATACAATAATTTGTTAGATGTAGATGCAGCTTTAAGTTTAATTGGTGATTTTACTGCGCCAACGGTTGCCATAATCAAACACAATAACCCTTGTGGTGTAGCATCGCGCAGTAATATTAAGCAAGCTTATTTAGATGCGTTAGCAGGTGATCCAACCTCGGCATTTGGTGGTATCATTGCATCAAACCAACCTATTGATGAAGCAACTGCATTAGAAATTGATAAATTGTTCATGGAAGTGCTTATTGCTCCTGCATTTGAAGGCAAAGCATTAGAAATTTTACAAAGCAAAAAGAACAGAATTTTACTGATTCAAAAAGGCAAAATGCCGGCAGGAAAACAGTTCCGTAGTTTATTAAATGGCGTTGTAGAGCAAGATAAAGACACCGTTTTGTTAACTCCAGAGAACTTAAAATTAGTTACCGCAAAAGCAGCTACCGATGAGCAAATTAGTGATATGCTTTTTGCTGATATTATTGTAAAACACACCAAAAGTAACACCATTGTTTTGGCTAAAAACAAGCAGCTGGTAGGTATTGGCTGTGGCCAAACTTCAAGGGTTGATGCATTAAAAGGAGCTATTGCAAAATCTAAAGAATATGGCTTTAGCTTACAAGGTGCGGTAATGGCAAGTGATGCATTTTTCCCGTTCCCTGATTGTGTAGAAATTGCAGGTTTGGAAGGCGTTGATGCCGTAATTCAACCGGGTGGTTCTATTAAAGACGATTTGAGTATTAACTACTGCAATGAGCACAAAATGGCGATGTACTTTACAGGAGTAAGGCACTTTAAACATTAACTTTTGATTAGAACAGGTTGTTTTGCCCTTGTTTTGGGTTGATTTAACCATAAAATAGCGCGGTAAAAAAGGTGGATAATATGCCACGTGATTTGCTAAATATATTTTTATATTGCACGCTATATTAACGCACTTAACGATTTAGAGAGAATATGGGAGTTTTTAGCTTCTTAACACAGGATTTAGCCATCGACCTTGGTACTGCTAATACACTGATTATACATAAAGATCAGGTGGTTGTAGACGAACCATCTATCATTGCCATCAACCGCAAAACAGGTAACGTTATTGCTGTGGGTAGCCAGGCACAACAAATGCATGGTAAAGCACATGAGGATATCAAAACAATTCGTCCGCTTAAGGATGGTGTAATTGCCGACTTTAACGCTGCCGAGCACATGATTCGTGGTATGATACAAATGATACCACAAAGCAGTAAGCTAATCAAACCTCAACAACGTATGGTAATTTGCATTCCATCGGGTATTACCGAAGTGGAGAAACGAGCCGTGCGTGACAGTGCTGAGCGTGCAGGAGCTAAAGAGGTTTATTTGATACATGAACCTATGGCTGCTGCTATTGGTATTGGTATTGATGTGTTTGAACCCATGGGTAACATGATTATTGATATTGGAGGTGGTACCACAGAAATTGCAGTTATTGCATTAGCTGGTATTGTTTGCGATCAATCTATCCGTGTTGCGGGTGATGAATTTACCGAAGATATTTTGGATTACATGCGCAGACAACACAACCTTTTGGTTGGCGAGCGTACTGCCGAGCGTATTAAAATTGAAGTAGGTGCAGCATTAACTGAATTGGAAAATGCACCTCCTGATTTTGCCGTAAATGGTCGCGATTTAATGACCGGTATACCTAAACAAATTACCGTGAGCTACAGCGAAATTGCTGCTGCGTTAGATAAATCGATTTCTAAAATTGAAGAAGCGGTTTTACGTGCGTTAGAGTTAACTCCACCTGAGTTATCTGCCGATATTTACTCAACAGGTTTATACTTAACCGGTGGTGGTGCATTGTTACGCGGATTAGATAAACGTATTGCTGCTAAAACAAAATTACCAGTGCATGTTGCCGAAGATCCATTACGTGCTGTTGTGCGTGGTACGGGTATGGCACTTAAAAACTTGAAGAACTTTAAATTTTTAATGACGTAAGAGCAATAGGAAATCTGAATCTCGGAATTTGAAATGAGTTTTTTCGAATTTCGATTTTACCTTATTCTAATTTTAGTCAATGCGCAACCTCATTTTCTTCATATACAAGTATCACGTTTTTTTCATCTTCTTTATACTGGAGATTGTTGCCTTTGTTATCATCTTTCGTTTCAACAATTACCAAAAAGCCAGTTTCCTAAACTACACCAATGGTGTTGCAGGTAACTTTTACAATGGTGTAAGTAACACCCAAGAGTATTTTAACTTGCGCAGGGTTAATGATAGTTTGCAGCTAGAAAACGCACGTTTACGTTCGCAGCAAATTACCTCATACTACCGCAATAACATCAGCATTAGTAGTATTAACGATACTGTTTACAAACAACAATACGAATACATCGCTGCTCAGGTTGTAAATAACTCAATTACCAAACGTAATAACTACATCACCTTAAATCGCGGCCGTTTACATGGCATCGAAAAAGAAATGGGTGTTATTAGCGAAAGTGGTATTGTGGGAATTGTAATGAACGTGAGCGACCATTATTGCACAGTATTATCATTGTTAAATAGCAACTGTAAAATTAGTGCCAAGCTTCAAAAGACAGGAGCATTTGGTTCTTTGGTTTGGGATGGTGGCGATCCACGTTACGCACGTTTGTTGGATGTAAACAAACACGTTCCGGTAAAAGTTGGCGATCCTGTTATTACCAGTAACTTCTCTACCATTTTCCCCGAAGGTTTACCTATAGGAAAAATATCAGAGCACAGCCTTGATGCCGGAGATAACTTTCATACCATTAACATAGATTTGTATACCGATTTTAGTACGGTATCTACAGTATACGTAATTCGTAACTTGTTAAAACAAGAACAACAAGCATTAGAACAAACTTTACCAACTGATAAAAAGTGATATTAGAGCTGCTAACATATCTGCTGAAATTTATCGGCATTATACTGCTACAAATACTTGTGGTTGATAATATTGAGCTAAGCAGCTACATCAACCCATATATTTACATTAGTTTTATTTTGCTTCTGCCTGTTACCATCAGGCCATGGCATGCTTTGTTTTTGGCGTTTATCTGTGGTGCTGTGGTTGATGCATTAAGTAGCACTCCTGGCTTACATATTGCGGCCTGTGTATTGCTCGCTTATGTGCGTGTTCACTACTTACGTTTTGCCACAACTAAAGAAGATATTGAAAGTAGAATTCGTCCTTCTATGAGTAAAAAAGGTATTGTATGGTTTGTGTTTTACTGTTTTAGCATGACATTGGTGCATCACACATTTTTATTCTTTTTAGAGATTTACGGTTTCCAGGAATTTTTCAGCACGCTATTGCGCATTATTTTAAGCACGTTGGTAACTGTGTTGATGATAGTTGTAGGACAGTTATTATTTTACAACACCAAAACAAGCAATGGATAGTACCTCAAAACAAAAGGTTTTACTGGTTATTTTCTTCTCAATTGCACTTGTTTACATCCTTCGTTTGGCTGTAATGCAATTGTTTGATGATAGCTACTTACGCTCGGCACAAGAAAACGTGTTGCAGGAGCAAACCATATATCCTGCGCGTGGTTTGGTGTATGATAGAACAGGAGAGTTGCTGGTTTATAATGATGCCATTTACGATTTAATTGTAATACCCGAGCAAGTAAAAGGTTTAGATACCAATGAATTTTGCCGTGTACTTGGTATAGAAAAAGTAGATTTTATTCAACGTTTCGAAAAAATGAAACGAGGTGTTGGTTACGCGCCTTATCGTCCTTCTGTTTTCGAGAAACAATTAACCATTCCTATTTACGCTGCCTTTCAAGAAAAGTTATTTGATTTTCCTGGCTTTTATGTTGAAGTTAGAACCGACCGTAAATACCAACACAGCAATGCTGCCCACATTATGGGTTATATTGGAGAGGTAACGGATAGAGATATTGAAAAGAGTGAAGGTTACTACCGCATGGGCGATTTTAAAGGTATTAGTGGTGTGGAGCGTAGTTATGAAGAAGTATTGCGTGGCCGTAAAGGTGTACGTTATGTTTTGGTTGATAGTAAAAATCGTACGCAAGGAAGATATAAGGAAGGGATGTTTGATACGCCTGCAGTAGCTGGGCAAAATATCACATTAAGTATTGATCAAAAATTACAAGAGTTAGGCGAGCAGCTTCTTACCAATAAAATTGGTAGTGTGGTTGCTATCGAACCATCAACAGGTGAAATATTAGCATTGGTTAGTATGCCAACATACGACCCGAATTTATTTGTTGGTCGCCAACGTGGTAATAACTACATGAAATTATTGCGCGATCAGGCAAAGCCATTATTTAATCGTCCGTTAGCAGCACCTTATCCTCCCGGATCAATTTTTAAAGTTATTATGGGTTTGGTTGGTCAACAAGAAGGTGTGCTTAGTCCAAATACTACTTATGGTTGTTATGGCGGTTATCGCATGGGCGGATTAACAGTGGGTTGCCATCCGCATCCATCACCTTTAAATTTACAAGGTGCTGTAGCGGTTTCGTGTAATGCTTATTTCTGCCATGTGTACCGCAGTGTTATCGATAACCAAATGTATCCTAACTCTGAAACTGCCTACAAAAAATGGTACGACCATATTAGCAGCTTTGGTATCGGGCATAAATTAGGTGTTGATTTGTTTGGCGAAGGTCAAGGCTTTTTACCACCATCAACCTATTACGATAAAGTTTACGGCAGATACAGGTGGAAATCATCAACCACAATTTCACTTGCAATAGGTCAGGGTGAGTTAGGTATTACCCCACTGCAAATGGCAAATGCAACAGCTATTGTGGCCAACCGTGGTTACTACATTACACCGCATGTAGTTAAAAAAATTGATGGTAAACCAAATCCAAATCCGGAGTACAATAAAAAACATTGGGCCAGTGTTGATACACCTTATTACGGTGTAGTAATTAATGGTATGCAAGATGTAATTGAGCGCGGAACGGGCAGGGTAGCCATGATTCCGGGAATAGAAATTTGTGGTAAAACAGGTACAGCTCAAAATCCGCATGGTAAAGATCACTCGGTGTTTTTTGCATTTGCGCCAAAAGAGAATCCTAAAATTGCCATTGCCGTGTTTGTAGAAAATGCAGGTTTTGGTGCAACTTGGGCTGCGCCAATTGCCAGCCTAATGATAGAACAATATTTAACAGGTAAACACGATACCCGTAAGTATTTATTAGAGCGTATGCTTAAAGGAAATTTAGTACACAAAAATGATACAGCAACAACAACAACCAAAACCCGCTAGTATTGATTGGCTAACACTTGTACTATATTTTGTATTTGTGATTGGTGGATTACTGTGCATTTATGCATCTGTGTACAAAGAAGATCATCCTTTGATTTATGATACATCCATGAATTACGGTAAGCAATTAATCTGGATTGGTTTATCGTTGTTTATTGGTGTATTGATATTGTTTGTTGACGAAAAGTTTTTTTATGCCTTTGCTTATCCCATATACGGAATAACATTATTTTTATTGATTGCTGTATTGCTTGCGGGTACTACTGTAAAGGGTTCTAGCTCATGGATTGAAATTGGAGGTTTTAGAATGCAGCCTGCCGAGTTTGCCAAGTTTGGGGCAGCGCTTGCTTTGGCCAAATATTTAAGTGGCTTTAATATTAAATTCAAAGAACGCAAAACGCAAATCATTGCTTTTGCCATAAGTTTTCTGCCATTGTTTATCATCTTGTTTCAAAACGAAACCGGGAGTGCATTGGTGTTTGGCTCGTTTATTTTTGTATTGTACCGTGAAGGTTTACCCGGTTGGATTTTGTTTTTGGGTTTTGCTGTTATTGTATTAAGTGTATTGGCATTGTTGGTACCGGCCTTGTATTTATGTATTGCCATTGGTGTTTTGGCCGCTTTATTTACTTTGGTAATTAGACGTACCAGACAAAATATTTTAATTGTTGTTGGGGTGGCTGCTGCTATGATGGTGTATGTAAGCAGTGTTGATTACGTTTTTGAAAACGTATTACAAGCTCATCAAAAATCACGTATTAATGTATTGTTGGGTAAAGAGGTTGATTTAAAAGGTGCCGGTTATAACGTTATGCAAAGTAAAATTGCGATTGGTAGCGGTGGTTTGTTTGGTAAAGGATTTTTAGAAGGTACGCAAAATAAATTTAGGTTTGTGCCCGAGCAAAGCACCGACTTTATATTCTGTACCATTGGTGAAGAATATGGATTTGTAGGTTCGCTTATATTTATCGTACTATACATGTTGCTACTTTGGCGTATAGTCTATTTGGCCGAACGTCAGCGGTATAAATTTAACCGCATTTACGGTTACAGTGTAGCCTCAATTTTGTTCTTCCACTTTCTTATTAATATTGGTATGACACTAGGTTTAATGCCTGTTATTGGTATTCCTTTACCATTTATAAGTTATGGTGGTTCATCTTTACTTAGTTTCACCATTTTGTTATTCATTTTTATTAGGCTTGATGCCAATAAGGTTAATGAATTACGTGGGGCGTTTGATTAATTCATAACTTTAATTTCATAAAAAAGAGGATTCAACATTGAATCCTCTTTTTGTTTTATTGAACCGGAAATACAATTTCGGTTAACCATTTTGTTGTATCTTTTTCCAACATCGGGTCTGATAAGTATAACTCGCGTGGTGGCCCTGCCGGACGTTTCCCCTTCTCTGTAATAAAAACACTCATGTTTTCATACACGCCCTGTGTATTGCTATATGCACCATAGTAACTTACCACATAAGCTTCGCAACCACTTTGTGTACCCTGTTTAATTTCGTTATTTCCCTTGATATTATTTTCATTTGCAATAGGTAATCCGGTTACAAAATTTGTTGGACTATACCACACTGTAAATGGTGGACCTGTAAGTGTTAACTTATTTTCTTTGGCAAATCCATCCAACTTCATTAATCCTTCGCCAATTTTTAAACCAATCTGGTTTGCATCAACATCTTTATTGGAAATGTATATAAAGTTTTGTTCGGGCAGTGTTCTTAGGTTCACATCAAAACCTGCTACTTTATCTTGTATAGGTTGTTCTTCGCAAATCTTTTTAATAGCAGCCAAGCCTTTATCATAATCCTTGCCAATCATCTTATCCATAAATAAGCCAAACCATCTACCCATAAGATTATAGCCCATATCACTGTCCATACTCCAAGTAATTTTGGTGGTATTGTTTTCTTTTTTAAATAGGTATGATGCACCCGATGGGTCCCAACCTTCAAATTCCAATTTGGTTACTATTAATTCGTTTGGTTTACTTTCGGTGATAGAAAGTTTTCCGTTGCCTACATCAGGATTGTCACTTTTCCATGAAATCCAAGCTCCAACTCCCGTTTTAACCTCACTATTAGTATATGCCGTATTGGTGTCAATATCATACCAAGGACTCCAATCGTTAAACCTACTTAAGTTGTTAATGATATTAAAAGGAATGTCAGGTGTTGTGTTAACTACAATGCTTCTTTCAACATGTATTTTAGCCGGCAAAAAGAAACCAATTCCGGTAATCAGTAGTACTAATATGAGTAATACCAATCCAACGTACTTTAGAGTTTTCATAAAGGTTGATTTATGTGTGCAAATTATACCAATTGTAATTGTTTTTTAGTCCAAACTAAAAAATAATTTTACAATGGTAATGCCGATGCTATTACATGAAAATAGTTCAATAAGGCCAGAGCCGAGATTGAACTATATTGAATGTGCTGTTGGTATTAAGTAGTTTTTATCGTTTAACATTTAATCAACTATCTTTGCATGATGTTAAGTTCAAAATTTAGATTCTATTTTCTGTTAGCTGGTTTGTCTTTTATAGGTGGATTTTTTATTCATGCTACATTAACCGAAGATGATAAAATACAACGTGAATTCGAAACGTATTATAAAATATATTCGCTGGCATCGCCCGATAAATTGCAGTTTGCAGGCGAGTCGGTTCCACTTACCGATTTTGATATTCAAGAGCGCTACGATCGTGAAATATTAACCAATGTATATTGGCAATCGCAAACCCTGTTAATGATTAAAAGGGCGCACAAATTCTTTCCAATTATAGAACCAATTTTGGCTAAAAATGGCATTCCTGATGATATGAAATACCTGGCATTGGCCGAAAGTGGTTTGCAAAATTTAGTATCACCTGCGGGTGCATCAGGTTATTGGCAGATACTTGAAGCTACTGCAAAAAACTATGGCTTAGAAGTGAGTGCTGATGTGGATGAACGTTACCATATTGAAAAATCAACAGAGGCTGCTTGCCGCTATTTTAAAGAAGCGTACAAGGTTTTTAACAGTTGGGCATTGGTGGCAGCATCATACAATATGGGTATTGATGGTGTACGAAAACAATTGCAACAACAAGGTGTAAGCAACTATTACGATTTGTTGTTAAATACAGAAACATCACGTTATGTTTTCAGAACATTAGCCATAAAAGAAATCATGGAGCGCCCACGCAGTTACGGTTTTAATGTAATTACCAATCATAAGTATGCCCAAGTTCCAACTGTAAAAGTAAAGGTTACACGTACCATACCCGATTTAATAAAATATAGTTTGGATAATGGTTGCAACTACAAAGTAGTAAAGTTGATGAACCCATGGTTAAGAAGTAAAACACTAACTGTACAGCCGGGTAAGTTTTATTACTTGGAGTTACCAAAGGATCGTGTCTATAAAACCGACTTAAAAGATAAAATTACCAACGATACGATTGATGTAGAGCAAACACATGTGGGAGAGTAGTTGTGATTGGTTGGTTTGTTTAGTGTTTATAGTTTTTTGTTTATGGTTTGTTGTTTGTAGTTTGATATTTTCCAATTTACAACATCTAACTACCTGAATACAATCCTTTTTTAGCAATAAAATCTGCTACGGCATCGGGTACAAGGTATTTAACGGATTTACCGGCTTGTAACATTTCTCTGATGTAAGTTGATGAAATGTTTAACAATGGCACTTCAAATATTTTTATTTTGGGGTGATTGGCTAGCAATGGATTTTCATGGTATCCAACCCTGCGGTACACATAAATTTCGTGGTTGGCTAAAATGGTTTCGTAGTCTTTCCATAAATGAAACGACTGTAAATTATCGCCACCAATAATCGGAATAAAAGTATCGTCAGGATAATTTTTTTGTAACTCGGCTAAGGTATTTACCGTATATGATGGGCGTGGTAAGTTAAACTCAAAATCACTGGCCTTAAAACGTTCGTCACCATTAATGGCTAGCTCAAGCATTTCAAGTCTTGTGCATTCATCAAGCAAAGTATCGTTTACTTTAAATGGATTTTGTGGAGATACGATAAACCAAATATTATCTAAGTGTGTAAACTGTACAAAATAATTGGCTATAAGCAAATGCCCGGTATGCACAGGATTAAACGAACCAAAAAACAACCCAATTTTCATTGCACTACTTTGTTAAAAATCCAGTAATCAGGTTTTCGGCAACAACCAAGGCTTCCTCTAAATTTTCGTTAAGCAATACATACTCAAATTTATTTTCGTATTGCAACTCGTGTACTGCTTTATTAATTCTTATCCTTAAGGTTTCTTCGGTTTCTGTTGATCGGTAACGTAATCTTTGTTCAAGCACCTCAACACTTGGTGGTTTTACAAAAACAGCAAGCGCTTTATCCCCAAAATGTTTTTTAATATTCAAGCCGCCCTCTACATCCACATCAAAAATTACTGCTTTGCCCATGGCCCAAATTCTATCCACTTCAGATTTTAATGTGCCATAAAAATTGCCACCATACACCTCTTCGTATTCTAAAAATTCGTTGTTGGCAATACGCTGTTTAAACTCTTCGTGCGATAAAAAGTAATAGTCTTTTCCGTGTTCTTCGTTTGCACGCTTGTTACGTGTGCAAGCACTAACCGAAAAGGCCAGGCGGTTGTCTACAGAAAGAATATGTTTTACAATGGTGGTTTTACCCGAACCCGAAGGCGCGCAAAAAATAACCACCTTGTTTAGTTTAGTATCTGTTGTTGTATTGTGCTGTTCGCTACTCATGCCTCCGTACTAAACAATGTTGTTGATTTGCTCTTTAATTTTTTCCAATTCATCTTTCATTTCAACTACACGTTGTTGTATTTTAAAATGATTGGCCTTACTACCTATGGTATTAATTTCACGACCCATTTCTTGTGCTATAAAGCCCAATTTTTTTCCGGCCGATTTGGTTTTCATGGTTTCTAAGAAGTAAGTGCAGTGCTGAATTAAACGTGTTTTTTCTTCACTAATATCCAACTTCTCTATATAATAAATCAACTCTTGTTCAAACCTGTTTTTATCTAAGTTTTCTTCTTTTAGTTGACTTAATTCTGTATCAATTCGGCCCCTGATGGTTTGCATACGCTCTGGTTCTAAAGCCTCAATTTCTTTTACCAAATGCATAATGGCTTGTGTCATTCTAACCAATTCAACGGCCAGCATTTCACCTTCTTTTTGTCTAAATTTTTCAAACTCGTTAAAGGCAAGATTCACCACATGCAATAAAGTTTTAAGATCTTCTTCGTTGTTTTCGTCTTCAACCGGTTGAAACAAATTTGGCATTTGTAAAAGGGTAGAAGCTAACATTTGTGGATTTAATCCGGCATGGTTACAAACATCAGTAAGCTCTTTTAAGTAATAAGCCGCAACATCTTTGTTAACCGGCATTACTTTGTCTTCGGCACGTTTAAATTGTACGTTAATATTTACCTGGCAACTACCACGCTCTACCAACTTAGTAAGTTCTTTACGAACCTCATGGTCTTTGCTTTGCCACACTTTAGGCATGCGCAGGTTTATCTCTAGAAATTTATTGTTTAACGATTTAAATTCGGCTTTTACGGTAAAACGTTCGGTGTCTACCTCTGCCTGACCGTAGCCGGTCATTGATCTTAGCATAGTGTTTAACTTTGGGCAAAAGTAAGATAATAGCCCGAAATGACAAATACCTGTTGTTTTGGGAAAACAAACCGCGCGATTATTGGTTCGAACGGTAACTTAAATGTCGAATGATGAAACGAGTTTCAGTGTAGCTAATTTTGAATAATTAATGATGAAGAAACTTGGGATTGAAATAAATCAAACTTCTAACCTCCAGCATCCAACCTCCAATCTCACTTCTCCCATTTCAATGTTTGTATCATGTGAAGCACATCCTTTTTTAAGTAATCAAGTACAGGAGCTACGCTGTCTACATTGGTGCGGTCGTTGAAGTATAATGCTCCACGCATGTAGTTTTTTACACTGTCGGTTACATAAAACTGAAAGTTTGTTGCGGTGTTTCCACTTAACTCATACACCATGCCGTGTAGCCTTTCGTTTTCAATGTAGGTTTCGTAAATCTCATCGGCTTTTACGGTGTGTTTGTATACCAAAGTACGTGCATCTTCGGCAAGTTTATTTAAGTCTTGTGGTTGTTTTACCTGATCAAAACTAATGTGTAACGTGGCATTGTAAGGTTGGTAGTAAATATTAAACCAACACTTTTTATTTTCCATACTAAAGTCGGGTAGCACTGTTGCGTAATTAGGTATTTCGCAAGTAAAGCCACAATCGTTGTGATGTGTTTTATACTGTTTTGCCGGGAAAACAAAACGCTGAAACCCCCTTGGTTTTGGTGTGTACTCATCATTGCAACCAACTCCTAATACAACTACAATTAACAACAAAAATATTCTCATAAAATTAGGCTTGTATTAGTGGGTTTAGTATTTCAACTTTAACTCGTTTAATTCTTCTTTTATCAGCCGATTCAATCACAAACTTAAAATCGTTGTACAAAATTTCGTCACCTTGTTTTGGCATTTCTTCTTGTAACTCCAGCAACATACCACCTAAAGTATCTGCATCTTGTCTGGCATCATCAAATACCTCACTTTCTATCTCCATAAACTTACACATATCATTTATAGAAATTTTAGCTTCAAACACAAAAGTATGTTCGTTTAAGCGCGAGTAAAATACTTCGTCTTCATCAAACTCATCGTTAATCTCACCAAATATTTCTTCCAAAATATCTTCCATGGTAACTATACCTTGTGTGCCTCCAAACTCATCAACTACCAAAGCCAAATGCACGCGTTTACTTTGAAACTCTTTTAGCAAATCGTCAATTTTTTTACTCTCGGGTACAAAGTAGGGTTTGCGTATTAAAGTTAGCCAATTAAAATCATCGGCATTGTGCATGTGTGGCAACAAATCTTTAATGTAAAGTACACCATTTATGTTATCTAAATTATCGGTATAAACCGGAACACGCGAGTAACCCCAATCGTTAATTTTCATCAACAATTGCTTAAACGGAGTATCAGATTTAATGGCAGTAATATCTGGCCTTTGGCGCATAATCTGTTTTACGTTTATGTTACCAAAGTTTACAATAGATTTTAAGATAATTTTCTCTTCACGTGGTGTGTCTTCCTCGTTAGTAATTTCAATGGCATGCGTAAGTTCATCAACAGAAAGTATATGACCTTTTTTGGTAACACGTTTATCTATAATAGAAGTAGATTTTACCAACAAAAACACAAACGGTTTTAATACTTTGCTTAACGTGTACATTGGTATAGCCACAAAACGTGCAACACGCATATTATTTTGTGATGCAAAAATTTTTGGCATTACCTCACCAAACAGTACCAATATAAATGTTACCAGTACTATTTCTATCATAAAACCAACAAGTGGATTGGTGCTAAAATCAAACAACAAACCAATTATTACGGTAGATACCATAACAATGGCAATGTTTACAAAAGTATTTGATATGAGTATGGTGGCCAGTAAATGTTTGGGGTGATTAATCAAGTACTCGGTGTACTGTGCCGTGCGCGAATCTTCCTCGGTTAACTCTTCAATCTGCAATTTGCTCAAACTAAAAAAAGCATTTTCTGAGCTTGAGATAATTGCCGAGCAAGCAATAAGAATAACCACCACAGCTAAGCTTATAAAAATGGTAGCCACATCTGTAGTGGTAAGGGTTGTGTTAATTATACTTAACACGGTATTGACCGGAGGTTCTGAAGCTAAACTACTTTCCAAGGTTTATTTATTAAATTAAACAAGTAATGCATTAAAATGGTAAATCATCCATTCCTGCATTGTTATCATCACCTGTTGTAGCAGGCGGTGTTGTTGCATTTTGCTCTTGTGGTTGGTTGTTTTGCGAACCATCGTTACCACTTGAGTTGCTGCGCGAACCCAACAAAGTTAATGTATTTGCTCTTATTTTTATGCCACTACGCTCAACTCCTTGTTGGTCAGTCCATTTTTCAGTTCTTATTTTACCTTCTACATAAACACTCGAACCCTTTTTCAAATACTTATGAGCAATGTCAGCAAGGTTATCCCACAACTCCACGCGGTGCCACTCCGTATCTGTTCTTCTTTCTCCTGTGCGGCTATCCGTATAACTTTCGCTGGTAGCAATGCTTATGGTTAATACACGTCTGGTATTGTTTTGTCCAAGTACACGTGGTTGTTCAGGGTCGCGCCCCAAGTTGCCAATTAAAATTACTTTGTTTACGCTCATATCAGGTTAGAATAAAAATAGTTTGTTTAAGGCAATATAGTATCCAAAAAACGCTCAAGCAAGCGCGGTACAGCAAAAGTGTGTATATCATTAACCGGTACCTCAGTAAATCCTTTATTGGCGTTGGGTTTTATATGTTTTCCACTTACTTTCCAAAACACGGCATAAAGGGTTTGGTGCGTAAGTTGATGCTTGGCAGAAAATATTGGTGTTAATGCCTCGGGTTGTTGGTTTAACAATTCTTTTATTTTGGGTTGATGTAATAATTCGTCAGCCGTAATTTCTGTTACAGATTCAACCAAAGGAAACTCAAATAAATTGTTCCAAATACCTTCATTGTTACGTTTTCGCAGGTATGTATTTCCTTTTTCGTCTTCAATAAATAAATAATTTAAATAGCGTGAAATAGGTTTGCGTTTTTTCTCCTTTACCGGAAAGTTGTATACTTTATTTTGTTTAAAGGCTTCGCATTGTAGGCGTAACACGCATTGCTCGCACAAAGCTTGTTTAGGTTTACAAACGGTTGCACCCAATTCCATAATAGCTTGGTTGTGGGTAGCAGGTGCATCAAGGTTTAATAAATCTTGTGCAAGTTGCGCAAATAATTTTTTTCCGTTGGTACTATTTATAGGCTCATCAATAGCAAATAGTCTGGCAAGCACGCGATAAACATTGCCATCAACAACCGCATGAGGTTCATTAAAAGCAAACGATGCAATAGCAGCAGCAGTGTAAGGGCCAATTCCCTTAAGCGCAATCAGTTCGTTGTAAGTTTTAGGAAATTCGCCATTATAATCATTAGCCAATATGCGTGCAGTTTTTAACATATTGGCAGCACGGTTGTAATAACCAAGTCCTTGCCATAGTTTCATCACATCATCATCATTAGCTCGGGCCAATTTTGTAACAGTTGGATAATTTGTAATAAATTTATGGTAGTAGGGTAAACCTTGCTCAACTCGGGTTTGCTGCAAAATTATTTCCGATAACCAAATGTGATAAGGTTGCTGTGTATTGCGCCAAGGCAAATCGCGCTTATAGGTTAAATACCATTTAATTAAAGGTTGTAAGGGAGTCATATTTGTAGGGCGAAAATACACTACTGATAATTTTTTCAATCAATTAGTGCTTTTTGTTTTGAAATTCATACATTTGCAACCCGCTTTACAAAAAGCGGGACAAAGACAATCATTTGACTTTAAAGTTATTAATAGTTAAAAACCGTAGAAAATGACAAAAGCAGAAGTAATTGCAGAAATCGCAACTAAAACAGGAATTGAGAAAGCACACGTGCAAGAAGCAGTAGAATCTTTCTTTAAAGTAGTAAGAACCTCTATGACTGAGGGTAAAAATGTATATTTCCGCGGTTTTGGCAGCTTTGTAATTAAAAAGAGAGCTAAAAAAATTGCACGTAACATCAGCAAAAATACCGCAATGGTAATTGATGAGCATTTTATCCCAAGCTTTAAACCGGCTAAAACTTTTGTTGATAAAGTTAAGAAAAGCGAAACGGTTAAATCTAAAGCGGCTAAATTAGCAGCAAAAGCTTAATGAAATTTAACAGCAAGCAAATTTTACTTGTTACCATAGCAATAGCAGTTTCTGCTACATTATTTGTTATGGGGTACAAAACTCCTTTTGGGCAAAGTGGCTCAAAAGGGGTTTCTGTATTAGGTGAGCAATTTGATGCTGATGCGTTTTTAAAAGAACAAAAAGCAAAACTTACACCTGAACAATTAAAACAGGTTGAGTTGCTTGAAGCTGATAAAAACAACAAAGAAAATTTAGTTCAGCTAGCCAATCTCTGGGATTCGTTAAAGGTAACATACGCAAGTGCTTATTACACACTTCAGTTAGCTCAATTAGAAAACAACGAAATTACCTGGTTTGCTGCGGGAAGTAAATTTTACAACGTAGCTAATTTTGCCAGCGACAGCCTTTTAGGTATGCACGCAATTGGCAAAGCAAAAGAAGCTTACAGCAAAGTAGTGGAGTTGAATCCTAAAAATTTGCAAGCTAAAAGTGCATTGGCCGTTTGTATTATTCAGGGCGACAATGATGTGATGAAAGGTGTAAGCCTTTTAAAGGAAGTGGTAGCTACTGATTCTAACAATGTTCAGGCGATTTTTACATTAGGTATGCTTTCAATACAAAGTAACCAATTTGATAAAGCGCAAGAACGTTTCGAAAAATTGATTAAACTTGAACCCTTCAATCCGGAGTATTATTTTTACTTAGGGGAAGTTTATGCAAAAAGTGGTGAGGTAGCAAAAGCCATTAAAACCTACGAAACTTGCAAAACTTTAGTAACGGATAAAGAGGCTAAAAAGGAAATAGACCAAATAATTAATAAACTAAATAAATTGTAACACTATGCCAAGCGGAAAGAAAAGAAAAAGACATAAGATCGCAACGCACAAGCGCAAAAAAAGACTTCGTAAAAACAGACATAAGAAGAAGTAATTTTTCTTAAGGCACTGTCTTACAATCATCTTTTTTATTTAAAAGATCTTAATGGTAAACCGTTCATTGCTGGGCGGTTTGCTGTTTTTAAACACACGTGTTAAAAATTGTGAACTACGAACTGGTAATTAATAGTCATGCAAGTGGTGGGGTTGATATTGCGCTGCTCAGAGACAAAAAGCTCATTGAACTTCATCATGAAAATGCGGATAATAATTTCGCTGTTGGTGATGTATACTTAGGTACAGTTAATAAACTGATGCCAGGTTTAAATGCTGCTTTTATTGATGTTGGGCACGAAAAAGATGCATTTCTACATTACCTTGATCTTGGGCCTCAGGTAAAATCGTTGGTAAAGCACACCAAAATTTTACGCAACAATCCACACGCAGATGTGTGGCCTGATGCCAAATTAAATGAACCCGACATTGAAAAAACGGGAAAAATAAACCAAGTGCTACAACGCCTACAACAAGTTGTGGTGCAGGTTACCAAAGAGCCCATCTCTAATAAAGGTCCACGTTTAACTTCGCAACTCTCATTAGCCGGACGTTACGTGGTGCTTATGCCTTTTGATGGTGTTGTTTCCATCTCGAAAAAAATTGTTAAAACCGAAGAGCGTATTCGCCTAAAAAAATTGGTTCAAAGCATTAAGCCTACCAATTTTGGGGTAATAGTGCGCACGGTTGCCGAAGGACAAAGTGTTGAAGAGCTTGAAAATGATTTAAAGGATTTGATGAAACGTTGGGAACATTTATGTACCCAACTTAAAACAGCAGTTCCGGGTCAGAAAATTTTAGGTGAAAGCGAACGCACTTTAACCATTGTGCGCGATTTATTAAATGAAAACTTTACAGGCATTTATGTAAACGATAATTTTTTGATGAACTCCATCAAAACTTACATCGAGAAAAAAGCGCCTGAGTTAGAAAAAATCGTAAAACTTCACAGTGGTAAACAATCCATTTTCGAGCATTACGGTATTGATAAACAAATTAAATCTTCGTTTGGTAAAGAAATAAACTTTATGGGTGGCTCGTATTTAATTATAGAGCACACCGAAGCCTTGCACGTTGTTGATGTGAACAGCGGTAGCATTGCCGGTAAAGATATTAACCAAGACGAAAATGCGCTTAAAGTAAACCTGGAAGCAGCAGCCGAAATTGCCCGCCAATTAAGGTTGCGCGATATGGGCGGTATTATTGTGGTTGATTTTATTGATCAGAAAACCGCAGGGAATAAACGTCTGGTATACGAGCGTTTAAAAGAGGAAATGAAATCTGATAGGGCAAAACATAAAATTTTGCCAATGAGTCCTTTTGGGTTGATTCAAATTACGCGTCAGCGTGTACGCCCTGAAATGACTGTGGTTACTACCGAAAAGTGCCCAACTTGTGATGGTACCGGTGAAATAACCAATAGCATAGTAATTGCCGATGAAATAGAGAACAGGTTAAAGTATTTCCTTAAAAATATGAATATGAAAGGAACCATTACTATTGAGGTTCATCCGTATTTGTATGCATACTTTACCAAAGGTTTCTTCAGTTCTATCAGGTTTAAATGGTTGTTAACCTACAAGCGTTGGATTAGAATTAAACCGATTAACGCCATGCATTTTGGCGAGTATCGTTTTATCAATTCACAGGGCGAAGAAATTTCTACTTAATTTTCTCCTTTCATTTTTAGCATAAAAATTTATCTTTGATGGTATAACAAACACCGTTATGCGCATCAAAACTATTATTGCTTGTTTAGCATTTTTTACCCTTGCTTCTTGTGTATCAAAACGTAAATACAACGATATGTATGCGTTGTGGGTTTATACTGATAGTCAATACCAGTTAATAAAAGGTAAAAATAACATCAGCGATAAACGTATCTATGCTTTATTGGCCGAGGTTGACAGAATAAGAAGAGATTCGGCTTATATTGATTCGGTTTGCCAATCGAGTATGAATAAAAGCGATGCCGAGAAAGCCAGGTTAGAAGCAGAAAGAAAACGTTTGCGTGATGAGTTATCTGCTCAATCAAGCAAACTTACTTTATCAGCAAGTAAAATTGCGGAGTTAGAAGGAGTGTTGTTTCGTAAAGATTCTATAATGCGTGCCACACGTAACCGTTTGCAACAAGCGTTATTGGGTTTTGCCGATAAAGGTGTAAACGTACATGTGGTAGGTGGCAAAGTTTATATTTCGTTAGATGAGCGTTTGTTGTTTCAATCGGGCAAAGTGGATGTAAACCCAGAAGGTAGAACTGCTTTGTTAGAAATTGCGAATGTATTAAACCAAGACCCAACTACTGTTATGACGGTGGAAGGTCATACAGATGATATACCCTACAAAGGCAAAGCATTTAAAGACAATTGGGACATTAGTGTGTTACGTGCAACATCCGTTATCAGGTGGATGAGTAATGCCGGTAAAGTAGCTCCCGAGCGTTTTATTGCCGCTGGCAGGGCTGAGTATTGGCCTTTAGATGCAGCACCTACTGCCGAAGCACGCAGAAAAAACAGACGTATTGAAATTATTGTAACACCTAACTTAGACGAGATTGCACAAATTTTAGATGGCAATTAACATTTAGAAGGGCGTTATGAAATATTGTTTGGGTTTATTATTGGTGTTGTTTTTATTAAAGGTTGAGGCACAAACCGGAATTCAACTCACAAAAATTAAAAACAACAAGGTTAAAACAATTCTTCCCGGAGATCCATTTACTTTTTCTTTTTTAGATTCATCAGGCGATGCTAGAGGAGTTCATGCCACTTTGGTAAGCGTAAATGATAGTCTATTCACATTTAGGGTTGGTATGATTGATGAAATGAAACCCCGGTTTTACCAAATGCCATTAAATAAAATTACCGGCATTAGGAAAGAAGGTAAATACCTGTATACTAGAAACACAACAATGATATTTGTTACTGTATTAGAAGTAGTGCCAACCGTTGAGTTTATTGTAAATAACACTGCAACTTACACACAGCAATTATTATGGATTATACCAGCAAGTATTGTAATAGGTACTGTAAATGGATTAATAGAAAGTGCCTTTTGGCCAACTAAACCTCGAAGAAAAGTAGGAGAATATTATAAAATTGATGTGGTAGGGCAATGATAAAAAAACAAGTTATAACTTGTTGATTATATAGGATTTTTGGTTATATATTTGTTTAACAAGTTAATAGTCCTATGAAAAGCAACGCTCTCTCCATCTTCTTCATTTGTGTTGTATTAGTCTTTTATGGTTGCGCAAAAGATGAGGCACTGAATAACAACTCACGGGTTGATTTAACACGAAATACAATCAACGCACCCAGATGGATGCTTGCATTGCCTAATATAGACAGTATTAGCTATGATGGCATTCCTTATTATGAACCTTTTCCTAAGTCAACTCAACAGTCGTTTCGAATACTTTTTGGCTTAAAAAGCCTGAATGCAGAGAATAGTGTTTATTTACGTACCACAGAATTCGAAGAAAAAAATACCTCAAACCTATTTTATATATATGACACTATCAAGGTTCAAACCAATAATAATGACAGTATTATTTGTAAGATACCGAGTGGATTTATTGATAATGATACTATTCGGTACATTCCGTTCACATTTCACGGTAAATACAATAAACTTTCGGGTAATGTAGAGGGGTTTGTGTATCCTTTTTCAACAAGCTATCGCTGTCCCTATTGTCCCGGAAAAGTATATAGGTACTATACAGGTAATTATCCTGCAATGTTTATTCCTTACGGACCTTAATAGAATCGTAACAAATATACTTACAAGTAACAACCAGATAATAAGCCATGAAAAATTATAC
>CAZRVA010000033.1:0-25785 GCA_964603255.1 uncultured Chitinophaga sp. | reverse complement strand
TTACACAGGTTTTGCCCATGCCTTCAATCAATTGTTTGCATTGGTTTGCAATTGCAGCATCCGTTTCAACCCCACTAATAATTTCCACCAATTTCATAATAGGAGCAGGATTAAAAAAGTGTATACCCAAAAAACGTTTAGGGTTAGGCACTTTGGCAGCAATTTGTGTTACCGGTATGCTTGATGTATTAGTAGCTAAAATAGTTTCGGAAGCATTAACCGCGGCAACATCATTAAAAAATTGTTGTTTAATATCTAAACGCTCCACAATAGCCTCAATAATTAAATCGGCTTTTAGTTGAGTTACTGCATTGGTGTATTGAATACGAGAAATAATCTCCAACTTTTTATCAGTGCTTATCTTTTGTTTTTGCACCAACGACTCTAAACTTTTTTCTATACCAACTTTTGCTTTGGTAAGCATAGTTTCGTTTACATCAAACAAAATGGTTTGATAACCGTAAGTTGCTGTTACTTGTGCAATTCCGGCACCCATCGTTCCGGCTCCTGCAATACCAATGGTTTTAATTTCCATGCATCAAATATACAGTTTACACTTAAGTTTGTAATCAGATTTATACCTTTGAATTATGATAATATACAACGTAACCATAAATGTAGAAGACGATGTGTGCGAAACATGGGTAGCATGGATGAAAGAAACACATATACCACAGGTAATGGCCACCGGATTTTTTACCGCTTTTAGCTTTAATAAATTACTAAGCAGGCAAGAAGATGAAACCGGAACAACTTTCGTGATACAATACACTGCACCTAGCATGCAGCACTACGAGGATTATCAAACCAAACATGCACCGGCCCTACAGGCAGAAACCAAGCGTTTGTTTGAAGGAAAATTTGTGGCCTTTAGAACTTTAATGGAGAAGGTTTAATGAAAAAATTTGCCCTAGCCGCCTTTGTTTTACTTTTTAGTATTACATGCTACTCACAAATTGATACCAACTTTTATTACTTCGACATTTTTGGAGATGCCACCGAAAAAGGTGCTGCTAATTTATATATAACTCGAAAAGTTTATTGGCAAAATATGTGGTTTGTAAACGACTATTACGCCAATGGAAAACCCATGAGAAAAATGCAGTATAAAGATATTGCCTACACATTAGCTCAGGACACTTTTTACCAATACCATGAAAACGGGCAATTGGCTGAAAAAGGAGCTTACAACAATGGCAATAGAGTTGGTGTTTGGTTAAGTTGGTTTGATGATGGAAAACCCGATAGCAAATGTACTTACAAAGATGATAGTTTATCCAAATGTGTTTACTACCATTACAACGGAGAAGTAAGTGCTGTTGTTGATTACAAGTTTGATACCACCATGCTTAAGGCACGTATGTGGGACTCAACCGGTGTGCCATCAACAAACGAATACCTGGTTATTCCGCCAACATTATTTGGCTACGAAGATGGGTGGAAAGAGTATGTTACTCAAAACATGAAATTCCCGGAGGATGAAGATGGCAAACGAATGAAAGTAACTGTCTCGTTTTGGGTTAAAATAGATCGATTTGGCAAAGTACATTGGGGCGATGTTTTTGGATTTGCACACCCTTACCTTGCGTTAGAATTAGAGCGTTTGTTTGAAAAAATGCCGTTGTGGTCGCCTGCCATTGAACAAAACCGACCTATTGATTACCTCCTTAGGCTCGAACTTTCATTTAAACCCAATTAGTTTATTCTTCGTCTTTTTTCTTAATCTCGTTAAACAGCTTTTCCATTTTAAATACGTAATCCAAACTATCGTCAATTAAAAACTGAAGCTCGGGGATAACACGCACTTGTTTACGAATACGCGCTGCGAGCTCACGTCTTATAGGCACTTTTTGCATTTCAATAGTGCGCAAAAGTTCGTCTTTATTTTTTTCGTTAAAAAAGCTTAGGTATACTTTAGCAAAACTTAAATCGGGCGATACTGTAACATTGCTAATGGTAATAAAAGCATTGTTAAACATTTCAGAACGGTTTTGTGTAAACACCTCTGCCAATTCTTTTTGTAACAATCTACCGAATTTTTCTTGTCTGATACTCATGCCGCAAATATGCGCAATTTATCCATGCAATAAAAATGCTTGACGTTACAGGGTTTTATTTAGCTTATAACTTAAATACACAGAATAGCTGAATTCCAATAAGCTATTGCGCACATCATAATATGGTTCAAACCTTACGTTTAGCGATAAATCAGGTGCAAGCTTTTTACCGTACATAAAACGCACAAATAATAACTCACGCATTTTTTCGGTATATCCTGGCTTATCCAGCGAAACTGATTGGTACAAGGTTGTTCCCCTATCGGCAATAAATCCGTTGCCCAACCAATAAGTGGGGTTAATGCTAAAACCATTTTTTGCCACAAGTACATGAGCCAAAAATCCATTACCATTGCGGTAAGGATAAAATCCGCTGTTGGTGTTTTCGCGGTAAAGCACACCGTAAGCTTCCGTTTTAAAAGTATAATTATTGGGTGTGATGAATTGATACGATAAACCAGCTGCCCCATTAAACTGCATCACCATGTTGGAGGTATCCTTATCAATTTGTCCGCCACGGTGGTGCGCTGTAAATTGTAAAATAGGTTTAAGTAGATGATGCGTTTTGGTTACTGCCACATCAATTCCATTTGGGTTTAATGCTTTTTTTTCGTTTGCTTTGGTTTGATACAACACCAAATGTGCATTAAAGCCGGTAGTAAATTGTTCTTTGTGTGGTGAACCTCTGTCAATAAAACGTTCCCAATTAATCCAAGTGTCAAGCCAAATATTTTTGGTGTTGAGTTTAAACTGTGCACCATTTTCAACCTTTCTTAAAATTGCCGAATTGATATCAAACAAAGGTTCTATTAGTTGGTGAGCAAGCGCACCTTCTAACGTTCCAAAAATAAAGGCGCGTTGGTTGTTTTTACTTTTTAGCTTTATACTAAACGTAGGTAAAACGCGGGTTAAGCTTGGAACAGCACCAAAATCTTGCTGTAAAAAAACACCCGCTTGTAAAGTGGTTTGCGCATTGGGTTGATATGATAAACGTGGGTGAAGTTGGGTACCAAACAACGTACGACCCAACTCTATGTTGTTAAAATATTCGGTATTACGCAGGTAGCTAAAATTACTTATGCTTACACCAAACTTACCGCTATCATTTGGGTTGATGTAGATTTCATCACTTAAAACGGTGTTATTTATTTGGGCAAACAGCGTTGCATGCAACAACATCAGACCAAAAATAAAACAAAACTTTATATGCAGATGAAAGGATTTCATCTTACAAATCCATTGCTGTTGCTACCAGCTCAGCAATATCCTTAACTTCAATTTCTTGCTCTTTGTTGTGGTGTTTAACGCCATCACGCAACATGGTCATACAAAACGGACAAGCAGCTGCAACCACATTAGGTTGGGTTTCGAGCATGTCGTCTGCACGTTCAATGTTTACTTCTTTTTTGCCGTTTTCCGCATCTTTAAACATTTGTGCTCCACCGGCACCACAGCATAAACCGTTGGCTTTGCTTCGCTTCATCTCCACCAAAGCGCCATCCAATTTTTCAATTACTTCGCGTGGTGCTTCGTAAATATTGTTAGCACGACCAAGGTAGCAGCTATCGTGGTAAGTAATACGCTGACCTTTAAATGCACCACCTTTAATGGCAATTTTACCATCGTTTAAAAGTTGGTTAATTAAAGTAGTATGATGCAATACCTCGTAATTACCTCCTAATTCGGGGTATTCATTTTTAAGTGTGTTAAAGCAATGCGGACAGCCTGTGACAATTTTTTTAACACCATACATATTTAATGTGGTGATGTTTTGCATGGCCATCATTTGAAACAAAAACTCGTTACCTGCACGCTTTGCAGGATCACCGGTACAAGCTTCTTCGGTACCTAAAATGGCAAATTTTATTCCGGCAGCGTGCAAAATTTTTGCCACTGCTTTGGTAATTTTTTGTGCACGTTCGTCAAAACTACCTGCACAACCCACCCAAAATAAAATCTCGGCTTCTTCGCCTGCAGCCATCATATCGGCCATGGTACGTACCTTAAATTCGCTCATATTCTCCGTTTAATTTTCAGCAAGGCAATTTAGCAAAACAATTTAATTTCTTACAAAATTGGTTTAAGTATAAGAAAGTCTGATTGCTTCCAGATTAACGCAAAGGCAATTAGCCAATTACAATCAACCCTAAATATACAACTTACTGTATATTGCAGGCATGAACCGGATTGACCGCATATCTGCCATATTGGTACAACTTCAATCGAAAAAAGTAGTTAAAGGACAAGAAATTGCTAATCGTTTTAACATCAGTTTGCGCACTGCTTACCGCGACATTAAAACATTAGAAGAAGCTGGTGTACCAATTATTAGTGAAGCAGGAATTGGTTATTCGCTTGCTGACGGATATCGCTTGCCTCCTGTGATGTTTACCAAACAAGAAGCCACTGCATTTTTAACAGCCGAAAAATTGGTTGAAAAACTTACCGATCAATCAACCCATGAAGTATACCAATCTGCCATGTATAAAATTAAAGCAGTGCTAAGGGCCGATGACAAAAACCATTTGGAAAACATGGAAGAATACATTGCGGTGGTTGACAATCCTTACTTGCCAAAGGACACTCAATCAACCAACCACATGCAGGTTATTTTAAATAGCATAACCCAAAAAAAGGTGCTACGAATTGATTACTTTGCACACCACGACCAACAACAAACCACTAGAAATATAGAACCTATTGGCATTTTTATGCAGTTTAACCATTGGTACTTAATTGGGTATTGTTGGCTGAGAAAAGACTATAGAAATTTTAGGATTGAACGTATTGTAAAGGCCCAACAAACCCAAATAGATTTTGCTAAAACTCACCCACCCTTAAAAAATTACCTGAAAGAAATGAGTAACAAAGAAAATAAGTTGATTACTGCGGTGTTACGTTTTGATAAAAAGGCATTACACCTATTGGGTGACCAAAAATTTTACTGTGGTTTTGTATCCGAAAAAGAAGTAGATGGAAAAATTGAAATGACTTTTTTAAACAACTCTATTGAAGGACTTGCACGTTGGTATATGATGCTGGCTGAAAAAGCAGAAATTGTTTCTCCTAAAGCATTAAAAACACGTGTAAAACAACTAGCCGAGAATATTTTGAAAAAAATTTAACACTAGCAATTCCCTACTGACATACTGTTGTCAAACCCATGTAATAGGTTTGCCTCGATAAACAAAAAACAGTATGATAACATTTATGAAATCGTTCCTACAAGAATTGGAACACGAAAGTATTGGTACACGCAAAATGTTGGCCTTGGTACCAGCCGACAAAATGGATTACAAGCCACACGAAAAAAGCATGAAGTTGAAAGACTTGGCTACACACATAGCCGATTTACCAACGTGGATTACCATGGGTGTTCGCGATAGTGGATTGGATTTTGCGGTGTCGCCTTACAATCCAAAAGATTGTAACAATGCAGATGAACTAGTAGCTTATTTTAATGCAAATGTGGATGAAGCAAAACGTTATTTATCTGAGCACAACGACAGTATTTTAGAAGACACTTGGACACTAAAAAGTGGAGAGATAGTGTTGATGCAGGCAAGCAAGTTAGAAACAATCAGACACGCCTATTGTCAATTGGTTCATCACAGGGCACAATTAGGTGTTTACTTGCGTTTACTTAATATTCCAATTCCGGGTGTTTACGGACCAAGTGCGGATGAACAACAAATGGGTGCTTAAGTATTGGCGGCTAACAAATACGGCCGGGGCTTTGCCCCGGCCGTATCTTTTTACCACTACACGTTATTATTTCTTCATTTTTACAAAAACAATCTCGCTTTCTTTCGCTTTTTTGGTAAGCTTTTTACCCATTAATACCACCTCAGTTGGTGTTTCATAAAGTTGGGTGTTGTTATAATCCAATGCCCACTCTTCATTTACAAAAGATTGTAAAGTAGATGCCTGTTTACTCTCAATATCATACTTAACTACAGCCATAGCATTAGCCAAAAACTTTACTTTGTTGGCACTTAATATTCCTGTTTTGCTATCAAACTTATTGTATTTGCCAAGGTCCTGTAATAACCAATAGGCTGTTTTACCATCGGCAGTAAAATGTAATGAACCGCGTGCCAATATTTTTTCAGGTTTAGCAAGATATGTTTCTAGCTTTCCGCTTTGATCAAACACCATAGTAACCAATGCACCATATTTACCCGGCAAAAAGTTTTGTGCAGCTATAAAAAGTTTACCGTTAACCACATGCAATTTAATAGCCGTATTATGGAAAGTTGCTTTTACACTGCCTTTAACACCTGGTGCAACAGTAAGTATTGCCTGTGCCTCTTGCTCGCTAACGTTGGTTACATATTGTGCTTTTCCGCCCGATATTTTTGCAATTTGATAGGTGGTGTATTCTTTTGTTTTTGGAATACCAAAGTCTTTATAAATGGTATTTTTGGCACCGGCTAATCCTGCAAGGTATATGGCACCATCTGCTTCAATTACATCATTAATCAACCACTGAGAATTTGGTGCAGTAAATTTAAACTGCTCAACAATACTAAATGTTTCACCATCAATTCTAATGTACTCGTATTGGTTTGCAGGAGCAACAGTAATTTTAGATTTTTTGTAATTAATGGGTGTCATTACAATTACATAATCAAACACACCCGGTGCTTTTTCAATTTCTTTTACGGTTGGTAAACATTGGTAGTCAAATGTTAAAGAGAGCTCTTTAATTACACCTGCATTTGCGTTGTATTTTTTGAACACATAATGTTGTTTATCATCAGGACCAACACCTGATGTATTGAATAAGATATTACCACCATCAGGAACAGGATTATTGTACATAGGAATCCATCTTTGCCCTTTTTCCTCTTTAGCATCTGTAGAACCCATGTTTTCTATCACAGAGGTTTCACCGCACATGGTTCCATTATACTTTGTATCTCGCACCAATGGTTGACACCCAATTGTAGAAACATTAACTTTAAAACCTGTAATACCGGCAGTACCGGTTACTACGTTTTTAAACATAAATGCATTATTAAGTGGCCTAGCTAATGCTGCACCTCCCTGCCACATCGATTTACCAATATTAGCGGGCATTGGCATGTATGTTCTTCCAAACACATACTCATTGTTTAACACAGCTTCCTCTGATGATTTATAATTTGTTAAGGAGTTACCCTCAAAATTAAACTGATCGTCAAAAATTAGCTTATCAATGTCCCACATTAAACCACGGTAAGTTCTGGTTCCCGACCAAGCATTTTTTGTAACATCACAAATAGATTGCGCAAATTTAACATACACTTTTCCGGTGTTTGCATCGCGTCCGGCTTCAATAATGTTCCAGCCTTTGTGTTTCTTAACCGACTCTAGCTCGAAACCTTTTGCCGTTACTTCAACTTGCGCTTGCGCCCAAATTTGTGTGGCACAGGCAGCAATTAATAAAATACATTTTTTCATAATTAGATAAGGGTATATTGTGTATGGCAAATTTGTTTAGGTGCAGGTATCCAATCAATACAGCATTTATCGTATTTAATACCAATGTGATTATGTATACTGTATCAGTATAAATAAGAGGTCGCTATAAACATTTATAGCGACCTCTCTGTAAAACTTAAAACTTATTTATTGTTTGATTAGCTTTTTAATGCTGGTTCCGTTTTCATCATCAACCCTAACAAAATATAAACCCTTGTTAAGTGTGCTTACATCTATTTGTTGATTTATTTGGTTTGATGTGTATTGCATACAAACTTTTCCTTGCGTATCAGTTACCGTTATGGTTTTGATTGATTGATGTGTAAAGTTCAACTCAACCAAATTGCTTACCGGATTTGGATACATCACAAACAAATTGTTTGGATCAACATCATTTAAACCAACGGGCTCGTTTATGGTAAACACAATAGAGTCTTTACAACCATTGGCATCGGTAAGTTTTACGGTGTAAGTACCCGGGCAAACATCTGTATAAACCCTAACCGAATCATTAACCACAACGGTGTTACCACTTGGGTTTGTTGACCAAGCTATGTTTAACGTAATTGGTAAAGTAACATTACTTGCATTTATTCTTACTTGTTTACACCTAACCGAATCGTTACTTAAATTGGTATATGCCATACCTGCATTACAATTAACAATGTTTACCGTATAACAGGTTGAGGTATCAACACAACTGTTTTTAGTAATGGCTACTTTATAATTACCCGAAGTGGTGGCTGTATAACTTGCTGCAGTTGCTCCGGATATTGGTTGATTAGTAGCACAATTTATCCATTGGTAAGTTGCACCGTTTTCTGCTGCTGTTAATGTGTTTAATGTTTTAGTAACACCAACATTTACCGTATTAACCGTTAAATTTAGCATTACAATACTATCGCAACCCGTTACATTAGTTAAGGTATCGTAATACACGCCACTTTGCGTTAAGGTGTTGCCTTTAAATACATAACTTTTGCAGGCAGTAATAGTTTGGGTTGAACCATTTTTGCTTAATGTTAAATTCAATACCAAAATACTATCGCAACCCGTTACGCTTGCTCCAATTAATGTATCACGATAAGTGCCCGTTTGTGTGTAAGTTTTACCATTAAGTACGTATTGATTGCAAGCACTTATATTAAATGTTCTGCTAGAAGGGCCGCCACTATTTATGGTAAGGTTTAATGTAATTACACTATCGCAACCTGCAACGTTAGTTATGGTATCCTTATACTGTCCGGTTTGGTTGTATGTTTTACCATTAATGATTAAACTGCCACAGCCTGTTCTGTTTAAGGTTGATACCGTAGGTGCTGCATTAATTACGGTTAATTTTACTGTACTATCACAATTACCCAATACGCCATTAAAGGTATGGTAATAAACCCCGGCTGCATTTATGTTTTGATTGCCAAACACGATGGTTTTTCCGCTACACAAACTTGCCGTTTGGTTAAATGTATCGGTAGCATTTATTACTAAAGTTGGTGAGGTTGATGGACAACTGCTACCCGTATTTACATACTCGGCAAAATAGCTACCGCAGCGCAATGTGGTTAAGTAATTAATATTACCGGTGTTTGTATTGTTTTGAACCAACACACCATTACGGAACAATTTTGATTGATTAAAGGTTGAATTTGCAGTAATGCGTTTAGTAACCACATCGTAAGTTAAAGTTGGACCAACCGATGTTGTACCTTGCACATTTGGATAAAAATTATACTGCATTTGCGCGCAACCCAATTGTTGTGTTAAGGCTATTCTATCATCATTTAACACACTAGTTATTCCGCTTGTTCCGTTCGTATTTAGTTCTACAGTTTGCGTATAACTTGGTGCAGGATTTTTAACAAGACGGTTCACTACAGCACCACCACCGGCAGTAGTAAATACAAAATTACGACTTGCCCCTGCGCATATAACCGAAGTGTCCGGTATGCCAGTAATACTTGGCAAGTTAAATAGTGCATTTACCTCATCGCGTAAAATAGCTCTGGAATAGATGGCCAAGTCATCAAACAAACCTAATGAACCAAAGGTAAAGCCGGGCGTGTTGCCTACATAAATAATACTTGCCTGATTAATTCCGGTACCTGATAACCTTAATGTATCATTTACATATACCTCATAACTGGTGCTGGTTCTAACAAGTACAATGTGATACCAAACTCCGGCAGTTAATGTGTAGCTAGAACCAACATAGGTACCAGTACTCGAAACTGGTCGCAAGTTTAAATTACCACTTGACACATCGATATTTAACACTGAAGCACCCGAAGTTCCTAACAAGCCTCTGGCAGCCTCTGATCCAATTACTGCATTTGGCCTATGCCAAAACGATATGGTTACCGGATCGTTGGTTTGTGCAGTAGTGTTTGTTGAGATGTATGAATTTTTATTACCAATACTTACTGCATTGGCAGCAGCACCGGTTCTGCCCAATACATAAGGCATGTTTGATTGATTAGAGCGCACATACTTGTTTGTGTTTGCAGTTAATCTGCTTGCAGCACTTAATGGCTTCTCTTCATCCGTGGCATTCATGGTCCAAAAGCGCTCAAGACCCGTATTTAAATTAATTGAATTTTTGTTAATTCTACTTGTCAGTTTAATAGATGCACAAGGTTTATCAATAACCAAAGAAACAATGCTATCTGATGCTGTTACATTAAAACTTAGTGAAGTTGAATCAACAAAAGCTGTATTGGCATTTTTATAAAATGTGTACGAAACGGTAGTCGTATCTTTTACATCCCACTTAAAGTTGGCTACGTTATTAATACAAGTATTAACACTTAAAGGAGTTCCAAGAATAGCCGGCATATTGTATAACAAAACAGCCTCGGCATCTGATATTACACGGTTGTAAATCATTACATCATCATACCTGCCACGAACACCGCGGTTGGTTAAACCCGGACGGCCATTACCAATTCTTTCAGGACGCCAATTTGGTAGTGTGCCCGAACCTAAAGAAGACAACTGACCATTTACAAATAATTTGTAAGCAGAGCCGCCATTGTTTGTATACACAATATGGTACCAAACACCTGCCGGAATACTTGCACTAGAATAAATGGCTTGGCCAGCATTGTTTAATACTTGTAATTGGTTTGATATGGATAATTGTAATGCCGCAACTGAGGAAGCATTACTGTTTGATATTAAAATTCCTTCCTCGGCACCTTGGTTTGTGAATGTTGAATTTAACCAAAACGATACCGTGTAAGGTTGTCCGTTTTGTAATTCGGTTGTAATTAAATCTGTGTTGATCCATTGGTTATTTTTATCAGTAATTTGCACAGCACCATTGGTATCTAAATTGTTTCTCCCCAATCCTAAATTGCCAATAGAACCGGCTACCGAGTAGGGTGACTGTCCGTTGGTAAGGCTATTTCGATTTTCTGTATTTTTCATAGCCCAAAAACGCAACAATCCATTGTTTAAATCGGCTGTTTGGTTTGATACATTTAACCTAACCGGGTACTCAACCATATGGCAATTATTAAATGATTTAATAACAACTGAAGTTGTATCGGCTAGGGTTAAAGCAGGTATAGTAGCAAAAGTAGTATCAGATAATTTGGTATTACCTCTCCAGATGCTGTATTTCCAACCTCCTGCGGTTTGAAATTGTGATGAAACAGTTGCACTTGAACCCGCGCAAGAAGCAACAGGCTTATTCACCGAAAATAAACTAGTTGAACTACTTAGTATAGAAACTTCTTCGGCTGTTAACTCGCGGTTGTAAATAAAAATATCATCAAACCTACCACCTGTTGCGCCTTGGGTTGCAAAGTTAGGGCGGTTGTTTCCAATACGATCAAAGTTACTTGTAGCCAAGTTTGTTCCTTCAGAAATAACCTGACCGTTTAAATACAATTTGTAGTTTGAACCATTGCGCACAAGTACAATATGATTCCATGTGTTACCACCTAAATTTGTAAGAGAAACTTCAAGTCCTGTATTGGTTACAACCCTTAAATTACTATTGTTAACCAACAAGGTTGGATAGCCGGCAGGTACGGAGTTTATATTAGAACCAATTAGTGTTTTAACCACATTACCTATAGTATGGAAATACCAAAACGAAATACTAGCTGTGGTTAGTTGAGGTATATTGGTTTGAATAACTGAAGTGGTATTTGTAAAAGTAATACCATGATTAGCAACACCGTTTCTGCCAAAGCCATAAGTAACTCCTGTACCTATTAAGCTTAGTGTATCGCCATTAACTATATCGCGACCAAGATTATCAGCATTACCGGTCCAATAACGGACTAAACCATTTTTAGAAACACGATTTGCATTGGTATCATTAACATTAACATATAATGTTGTATAGGTACTGCAACCCATAAAATGAACAACAGTATCTTGAAAAATACCCGAGGCTGTGTATGTTTTTCCGTTGTAGTTATAGCTACCACAAGCATTCGCAATAACGGTGTCGAACTGCGGAGAAACTTTAATGTGTTTTGTATAATCAACACGCACACAATTGCGGTATAAACGTAGGGTAATTACACTATCATTAAGCGAAAAATTATTAATTACTGCAAATGTATCGCTAGCAAGTAACTGGTTGTTTTTGTATAACTCAACTACAGATTCTGCCTTATTGGTAACTTTTGCATTTAAAGTATAACCACATTGTACGCTTATTTTTGATGGAATGTTTGAGCTAACAATAGTAGGAAGCTCTGATAAACTGTCTACTTCACCAGGGCTCAATGCGTAGTTAAACACCATGATATCATCATATGAGCCAAGTGCCGGAGATAGTCCACTGGTTAAACTTCCAATTCGTGTTACCGGAAAAATGTTGCCTGCCTGATTAATTACCAACTGTCCATCAACATAAATATTGGCAGCTCCACCATTAGGGTTATTGGTATAAACGATATAATGCCATTGGTTTAATGTAAGTGCAAAAGTTGATGTTGAACCATTATGTATAAGTGTACCATTTGCATTTACTGAAAGTACGCTGCTGTTTTGATTAACCAACAAGGCACCTGCTGCGGTATTGCTTCTTTTATACCAGAAAGCAATTGTTATTTCGGGATAGGTTAATGGTGTTGATGGCACAAAACCTTGAAAATTGTTGGTTACAGCATAAGCCGAGGCCAGGTTTCCTGCTCTATCATCCGATCGTGTAACAGCACCGATGTAGTTTAATGCTGTTAAATCTTTGTAACTCGTTGATGAATCGCCACTGTTAAGAGGCCAGTAGTGCATCATACCTTGATTTCGATTGAATGATGTGCTGTTATTTATGGTTAAGTTTAGCGTAACAATACTATCACAGCCGTTAATCGTTTTTAAGGTATCTTTATAAATGCCGGTATTTAAATATTTTTTGCTGCCCACCTGAAAATAACCACAGGTAGTAATATTTACACTAGTACTTTGCGGGTTATTTACCACATATGCTTTACTATATGTTTCGGTTACACATTGATTTTCGGCACGAATTTGTATCAATGTATCACCATTGGCAAATGTGTTTGCATAAGTTAAAGCATTATTTCCAACAGCTTGTGTGTTTTTAAACCATTGATAGTTGGTACCGCTTGAAGAAAAATTAATAGCCTGTAAAGCTGTACTTCCTGAACATGCAACTTGCGAAATATTTAACCTGCGAACTTGCCCAAAATTATAAATGTTTTGAACTTGAGATGCATTAAGTTGAACATTATAAATTCTTATCTCATCAAACTTTCCGGTAGCGCCTTGTGTTTCAAAACCCGGACGGTTATTGCCGATGCGATCAAAATTGGTGGTGGCTAAATTTGTTCCGGTGGATACTTGTGTACCGTTTAAATACAAAACAAAACTTGAAGTATTTCTAACCAACGTTATATGATACCATGCATTAGGTGCAATAGAAATACCAGAACCAATTGGTGAACCGGTGTTTGACCAAGGATAAAGTAATTCGTTATTATTATCTGTTAGTAATAATGGATGACCCGCAGGAATTGATCCGGTATTGCTACCTAAAATGATGTTATTAGTACCTCCGTTTTTTTGATAATAATACCAAAATGCAATAGAGGTATTACCCGTGGGTAAGTTTGCCCCAGTACCTATATAACCTGTATTTCCTGTAATGCGATAAGCAGCATCGGGTGTACCAAACCTATCCGTATCTTTAACTGTATTATTAAGTGTAAGTTGAAAATTATTGATACGATCCCTGTTGTTATCCGCACTATCAGCTAACCAATGACGTACCAAGTTATTATCTATGGCCGTCAATCCATATACAATTGTTTTACTTCTTGCAATACCAACACCGCATGAAGTAACAGGAGCAACACTAATTGTTCCGCCATTTGTGGCAGGCGTAACTGTAATACTGTTTGTTGTTGATGTGCCTGTCCAACCCGAAGGCAATGTCCATACATAAGATGTAGCACCTGTAACCGCGGCAATACTGTATGTAATTGATGTTGTGTTACAAACATTGGTTACACCCGTAATTGGTCCGGCTAAATTACATGCACCTAATTGTGTAAAGTAAGCATCAGACCCTTGGTTGCCACCCACAATAACCGTATTGCCATTTTTAGAAACCTCAATATCCCAACCTAAATCTGTAGTTGCAGCACCAAAACGTGTACTCCAAACATAATTACCTAATGAGTTTAATTTACTGATAAAACCATCTGTAGCACCAGCACTTGTTAATGCGGATGCGCTAATTCCTATTGGAAACTCGGCTGTACTTTCAAACTGACCAGTGGCATAAACGTTTTCATTTGTGTCAATGGTCATACCATAAAGCAAGTCGTTTCCAATACCGCCCATAGGCTTAATCCAATTAGCGGTAGCTAAACCGGTATCCACTTTAGCTAAAAAAACATCAGTACTACCTAAACTGGTAAAATTTTGTGTAGTACCGTTAGGATTTAAATTACACGTACCCGCAAAATGGCCACCAATATATGCCGCACCTTTTCCGTTTAGCCTAATATTATTAATGGCATCTGATCCATTACTGCCAATTTTTCTTGCCCATAAAAATGCACCACCACTATTTAACTTCGATATAAAGCCGTCAGTACTTCCAGAGTTGGTTAATGTAATAGCAGTACCACTAAACATTGCAGGCCCTCTAAATGTGCCAACAACATAAGCGTTTCCATTTGCATCAACATCCACATCATTAATGGCATCATCAACAGTACCACCACCTACACGCTGTACCCATTGAGCAGCGTATGAAAAATCATACTTGGCAATAAAACCATCCAAAGCACCGCTTGATGATATTAATTGACTTCCACCATATAAATTAAAATTTACGTTGGCACTTCCTATGGTTCCAACTAAATATACGTTTGAGTTTAAATCTGACTTTATAGCTAATCCATTTTCATCGCCTGTACCTCCAATTTTAAAATGACGAATTAATGCCCCTGCACCATCAAAATAAAGCATGAAAATATCAGCGGCTCCAGCAGAGGTTAAATTAAAGGTACCATTTGAAGCAAAAATGGAAGTTGTTCCCTGAAAAAATCCGGTTACATGAATTCCGCCACTGTTATCTACAAAAATAGCATTTACTTGGTCGCCTTGTGTACCCCCTATTCTTCTTACCCAAGTAAAATCACCAAAAGCATTGTATTTGGCTATAAAAGCATCGTACTGGCCCGAAGAAGTAATGATGGCTTGGCTGGCACCAAAATCCATATCAATACTACCATAAAAGTAACCAGCCACGTATACATTGCCGCTGGCATCGGTTGCGGTTGCAGTAACACGGGCATTGCCCGAGAAGTTACCAAAAGTGTTTTGCCAATTGGTTACGGGCAACTGCGCATAGCCGGCCATGGCATAAAACACTACCATTAAAAGTAATCCTATTTTTTTCATAAATTAAAGCATTAGTGACTCAAAATTGAGTACAACACTTTTCTATTTATTACTCGATTTATAAAACAACCTTTTTGTTAAATGAAAATAGGAAATGGGTTGGTAACAATAGAATTGTTTCATCTAAAAAATTGATTCTAACCCAAAAGGTATTTTCATGTAACCAAACACATGCTTCATAAACTTAAATCATTAATACATGAGAGTTAATATATATTTGTTTACTACTCATGAAGTTTGTTTTATACATTTTATTTATAGCACTATGGCTAGGTGCTTTAGGCCAAGAGCCTTATCCTGTATGGATTACTGAGCAACAAGGTTTGCCATCTAACACGGTGTATCAGGTTTTTCATGATGCTAAAGGTTTTACTTGGTTTGCAACAGAAGAAGGTTTATGCCGATATGATGGAAACACATATAAAAAATACTACAATAACAATCAAACATCAGTATCTGGAAGCGATATTAAACAAGATAGGTTGGGTAGAGTTTGGTATCAAAATTTTGACGGGTATTGTTATTATGTAGAAAATGATTCGTTAAAAAGTTTAAATCAAAATCAACCACTAAACTATAATCCAACCGGCATAAGTGATAAGTACATTTTTGTATTGCAAACACAGGGCATTGATGTGTTTGATATTGAGAATTTGACATTGGTTAAAACCATTAAATCTCCCAAAGGGTTTTCTGACCTACAACATAGTTTGTATGCCAATGGTTTATTTTATTATATTGAAGGTTATGAGTTATACTCAATAGGAGATGATCTTAGTTTAAGACACATCACTACCCTTAATTTTAATACGGGAAAAACGCAGCTATTCATTTCATCCATAAATAATAAAGTAGCTGTTTACACCAAATACAGCGAAGCAAACCTAATAAAATATTATGTGGTTAACAGTGGAAAGTATGGTTTGGTAACACCTGCAACTATTGGCATTAATGGCACAACATCTATTAATGGTAAATACGCAATTTTTGGCAATAATGGGTTGATGCTGTACGAAAATAATAAGCCTTTTGCGCATTGGTTTATAAAGGAAAATGTTACATCTGTTTCTAAAGATTTTCAAGGGAATTATTGGATTAGTACTTTATCTAAAGGTGTTATCTTTTTACAAGATATATTTAACCATTACATACCTATTAGCGGTAATCCCACAAAAATAATAAGTAACCAAACAGGTCATTACATCTTTAATGCACAAGGTGAAGTTTCTTATTACACGAAAAATTTTTCGCTTAACCAAAAAATTGCTCAACTAAAAAATGCAGCCATATATTATGCCTACCTAGATAATGGTAAAATATTTACATCATCACTGGGCATGAATATTATTAATTTAACTAAGCCTGAAAACACATTAAATTATGCGTATGCACTAAAAGAGGTTTGTAAAATAAATAATAATCTTTATGCCTTTGCCGAAAGTGCGCAATGTTTATTGTACAAAGAAAAAAACAGCAAAAACATTGATGATTGGGACAGCCTATACCAAACCTTGCCAAATGATTTGTACAATGAATATCGTAGATTGTCTGTTGGATTTAGGGCAAAAACAGTGGCTTTTCATCAACCAACAAACAGTTTGTATTATGGTACCAACATTGGCTTGTTTAAACAAACTCCATATCATAAAAGCGAAATTAAAATAGGTAAAGAAAAGTTTTTTGCGAAGAAATTAATTACCACTAAACATAAAATTTATGTACTAAATACCAAAGGAGAATTTTACGAGCTAAGTACATCCGGTAATTTTAACCTACTTAATAAATTACCCTCCATTAATTGTAAAAACATATCGGGTTGTAAGTTATTTTATGACAAATTGTTGTGTTTGTATGGTGATAACAAGGTGGTATTAGTTAATGCTAACAACCCTGAAATAAGTGTTTCTAAACCTATATATATCATTAAAACATCAGAGTTGAATGATATAAGCTTTGATGAACAAACACTGTATTTGCTTACCAAAAATGGTATAATTAATGTGCCTGTAAATCATCAAAAAACAACAAATACATTACCTAAATTTCTGATTGATGATATACATATAAACGGACAAAGTGAACCGTTAAATAATCAAACCCTTGACTACAACAAAAATAATATTACCATAAATTATGTGCTGCTAGATTACAATGGTGTTTCTCAAAACAAAATTTACTACTCACTAAACAATGATCATTGGACAGAGTTACCAATTACCTCAAGAATGTTACAATTTGCAGCACTTGATGCGGGGAGTTACAACCTAAAGTTTATGGTAAACGATAAGGTGCTGGAATCTTCGGCACTTACTTTTACAATTTTAAAACCTTGGTGGAAACGTTGGTGGTTTATTGTATTGGTGTTAAGCAGTACAACATTTATGGCGGGTGCTTTTTACCGTTGGCAGGTTGCTATACTCCAAAAAAGAAATACACTACTAAAGCAAAATTACGAATTAGAAAAAGAGCTAAACAAATCGGTTCTTAAATCTATTAAATCGCAAATGAACCCGCACTTTTTTTACAATGCATTAAATACCATACAAGGATATATTTTTACCAACGATAAAACGAGTGCATCAAACTACTTAAATAAGTTCTCGAAATTAACGCGTAGTATTTTGGAAATGTCTGACAAAGATTTGGTGAATTTAGATGAGGAAATTAAATCGTTAGACCTTTATCTCTCTTTGGAAAAAATGCGCTTTGATGGTGAGCTGGAATATACCATTATACAAGATGAGAAACTAATAAACGAGTCTGTTAAACTACCACCCATGCTTATTCAGCCCCATGTTGAAAATGCGGTAAAACACGGGCTTTTGCATAAGGCTGGCAATAAAAGCATTAGTATATCTTTTGAGTTATCGGGAACTAACCAATTAAAAATTATGGTTGATGATAATGGTATTGGTAGAAAAAGATCGCAGGAGTTAAATGCCATAAAAAATCAAAACCACGAATCGTTTTCAACCGAGGCCAATCAAACCAGGATTGATTTAATAAATAAATTGAGGAACACAGGTGCAGCATTACATATTACTGATAAAATGGATAGCCAAAACCGCCCAGCAGGAACTTTAGTAACCATTGTTTTACCCTATCAAAACTACTAACATGTATAAAGCAATAATTATTGATGACGAAAAAATGGCCCGAACATTATTAGAGGGTATGTTATACGAATACCATAAAGATGTTGAGGTTGTTGACAGTTGCAAAGATTTACCGACAGGAGTAAAATCCATTAGAAAACATAAACCCGATTTGGTATTTTTAGATATTGAAATGCCCGGACATAGCGGCCTTGAGTTACTTGATTTTTTTGATGAACAGGAAGTAAATTTCTCTATCATTTTTGTAACAGCTTATAACCAATATGCTATAAATGCCCTTAGATTATCTGCTGTTGATTATTTATTAAAGCCTGTTGATGTGAAAGAACTGGCAGAATCAATAAACCGATTTAAGCAACAAGAAAACAACAACAACTACAGTACGCTTAAACAAAACCTATCAAGCCAAGCGCCAAGCAAAATTGCTATACACACGGTTGGCTCAGTAAAATTTATCGACTTAAGTGATATTATTTTTTTTAAGGCAGATGGGGCTTACTCGCAAATCACACTAAAAAATAAACAAACTTTAACTACCAGTAAGGGGTTAAAACATTTTGAGGATTTACTATGCAATACAGACCAATTTTTTAGGTGTCATAAATCGTATATTATTAACACCAATTATGTAGTAGAGTACATCAAATCAGATGGTGGTTCGTTGCTTATGGAGGGCGATTATCAGGTAAGTTTATCAAGCGATAAAAGCGAAGAACTCCTTAAAAGAATGGGGCAATAAAAAAGCCACTTTACAGTGGCTTTAATTTTATTTAGCGAGATAAATACGTTTTGGTGTATTCGTCATCATTTCGGTTTATTTCTTGTTGCTTATCTGTGCCTAACATGGCGTTTTTGGTTAAACTTAAAACTTCTAAAGTATCTGCCGGATCGCCAGGCTCAATAGTTATAAGCATTTTTTTACCATTAACCGTTACAACGCTATAAGTACCATTACTTGTACCAAAAGTTGAGGTAGTTGTATACTTATCATCATTTGTTAAGGTTAAAGTAGCATCACCCGCATTAAAATTCATGGTTTGAAACAAAGAATCACCCGGAATAGTGAAGCCTTCAATTTTGTTGATATTCCATGTGCCCACCAAATTTGCTTTGGTTACTTCAACCTGAGCATTAGGGTCTGTTTTGGTAGCATCATCCTCAGATTTGCTACAGGCAATAAATGCAATTGCCATTAAAGGTAAAATTAGTTTTTTCATTTTTTTTTATAGTTAAAGGTTTGTAATTTTTTAAATAAGAGCCGGGCATAAAACCCGACTCTTCACAATAACCACCAATCTCACTTTCGGGAGTAAAACCCGAAAATGTTTGGAACAGGTTTATTGTTTGATGAATTTTTGCGTGTGTATGCCGTTATTGCTTAATACTTGTATAAAGTACAATCCGTTAGAAAGCCTGCTAACATCAAGGTTTGATGAACCGCTATACTCCATTACCTTTTGGCCATTTGGGTTTAAAACTGTAACAGATTTTACCTGATTGTTTTCTAAAAAGTTTAATTGCAATGTGCTGTTTGTTGGGTTAGGATAAACAGAAAGGTTGTTATCTAGTACATATTTATTAACAGATGAAGCAGGACCGTTGCTATATATAATTGTGCCATTACGTCTGAATGAACCGTCTTCAGACCTTTGCTCAAGGGCCCATTGTTTTGTTTTGCCATTTTCTTTTTGCAACACCACATATTTGTAAGCAACCACAAACTCGTTAGCACCCGTTTGTTTACCAAATTCTAAACAAGAATCTAAGCCACTAGAATAATAAAAATACTTATAGGAACGTCTACTCGAATCGGCTCCGGAATAATTATATTTAACAATAGAATCTACCCTATTGTTGTTCGAATAGTAAAACTCTTTATACTGAAGAACCCAACCATTATTAGCTGAATACATATAATTAGAACTGCTTAGCTGATATGGACTTGTGCCTCTTACAAAAACTATTTTCGCTCTGAAATCAAAAGTCGAACCATCATTACTTTCTTCAATGGTAATGGCAGTATCATGGGTACCATCGTTTGCAAACGTTGCACGCTCAGCATCTTGCCAAGGGTCATTACCCTCTTTTTCGGCTGAAATACATACAATACTGTTTCCGTTTATAGTACTTGTAATTCTGAATGTAGGAAATCCCATAGGTGCAGTTGATAAACCGGTTAATGGAACACCTGTTGAGTTATATGTTACTTGCATGTTTATACCCGATAAGCTAAGGGTATTGTGCGGCATTGGATCAACGATTTGGTTTAAATTCCAGATGCTTGATGCTGAAAATTGCGCATAAGATGCAACAGTTAACAGCAATAAACTTTTAATAGTTAGTATTAGTTTTTTCATTTTTTATAATTAAGGGTTTGTAATTTTTTAAATAAGAGCCGGACATAAAACCCGACTCTTCACAATAACCACCAATCTCATTTTCGGGAGTAAAACCCGAAAATGTTGGCGGGGTTATTCTTTAATTATTTTTTGTGTACTGTTACCCGCTTTGGTTTTTAAGGTAACAAAGTATAAACCGTTGTTTAGTTCGGCTATATTTACGGTGGCTTGGTTTGCGCTTATTGATACAGATGCTTGACACAATTTTCCGGTAATATCGGTTACCAAAACTTCATGAATGCTGTTACCTAAATCTGTTTCAATGTTTACCAAACCATTTGCAGGATTAGGATAAACGCTGTTTACTAACTGATTTGAAAATTTGTTTAAACCTGTTGAGCCTGTTCCAAGTTGATAAAAACCAATAAAGTATGCTCCAACATTTCCTCCGGTTGCCGGCATATTATGGCTACCAAAAACAATATTTGCCGAAAACACACCCACACCTATTAATTTATTATTAGCTTGTGTTAAATACTCCATGGTACCACCGGCCATACCACCGCTTGCTTTAACAATTGATGTAAGTGCTCCTGCTTTGTCGTATTGTGCTACAAAATGTTCGGCTGCCAATAGGTTTGATGAAAGTTTAACTTCTACACTATCTGTTGCACCCGACTGAAGATATAAGTTACCGTTGGTATTTCCACAAACATACACTTTACCATTTACAAACTCAGCGCCCAATAAAGGGCCATGCAATACATTACTTGCACCTGCAATTTTTGATAAAACCCTTGTCCAAACATGCGCTCCGTCTGTACCACTCATTTTTACCAAATAACCTTGTCCTTTTTTAATTTGGTAGCTTGATGTAAAGTTACTGGCCATACCACATGCATAATAATTTCCCTCATCATCAGCCGCCAAACCATAAAGCCTGGTTTCATTATTGTCATCATCGTAAGTAACCGCCCATTGTGCTTCGCCCGAAGTATTAAACTTTGCAAGCAAATGCGATGCTTGGTTGTAACTTAATGTTTTGCTGTTACCAAAATCTATTGCTGTTGATGAACCTAAACTATAGGCAGAAACGGCAATTTGATTATTATCGGCCACTAAATATTTTGGTATTGTTCCTCCTCCTTTTGTTGCCACTATCCAATTGTTTGTTCCGTCTAATCCAAATTGAGCCAAAACTGTAACATTATTACTGTATTGGTTAAGTGGATACAGGTTGCTTCCAAACTTAAAATTTCGCCCTGTAACATGTGCCAACCAATATACTTTATCGCCCACCACTTTTATACCAATACCTTTATCTGTTCCGGGTGCATCTTGATTGTACTCACCCATTCTATGCCACCAAGCTTTCCCGGTTGAGTTTACACGAGCAATAAAAGCATCAGCAGTGTATAAACCCGATCCGGAAGCCGTATAAAATGGCGTAATAGAATCGTTACCAAAAGACAGGGTACCATTAACGTTACCGGTTATAATTACGCCACCGCTACCGTCATCGGCCATAGCATTTATGGTGTGTAAATAGCCTACTCTGTTTGTACCTTCTAAAGTAGTACTCCACTCCTCGGCATTTGAAGCATTAAACTTAGTAACCTTTAAGCCCCTTGCCCAAAAATAACCACCATCGGCAGTAGGAAGAACCGTACCTTGTTTGGGTGTACTTAGTATGTTTACATCTAGTTTTGTAAATCCGGATACATCAATATTTTGTGCACCCAATGTTAGTGTTGAAGCAACACAAAACATGTTTAGTAAAATTCTTTTCATAATTAAATTAGGTTGGTTTTTGTATACACAAAACTCATGTAAACATCGTATTTGGTAAATACGTCAAATGCTGTATATTCACGTCACCCTAATCAACCCTAAAATGAGAAGTATAACCTCTCTACTGCTAATTTTATTGTGCTTTAACCTATATGCCCAAAACCTGCGCAATTACACTTCGTATACTGTTGATAATGGCCTTGCACAAAATAGCGTGTGGGATGCATACCAAGATTATAAAGGCTTTATGTGGTTTGGCACAGCCGATGGTATTAATAGGTTTGATGGGTACAAAATGTATCATTACCGACCAATTGACACAGTTACAACAAGCATAAGCGGAAATACTTTCTATAAATTTATTGAAGATAGCAAACAGCGACTATGGGTATCGCACAATAAGGGCATTAGCATTTACAATAGAGCTAAAGATTGCTTTATAAACCTTACTTTCAATCACGCACAAACTTCCGTTGGAGAAACCTACACCTATATTTTAGGTGAGGATAAAAAGGGGCGCATCTGGTTTTCGGATTTTGGCGATAAATTTTGGGCCATCTCTATTCATACCTTTAAGGTGGTTGATAGTGTTGTCTTTCAGACTAAAAACCATGCTAATCGATTTCCAAGAAACTCCACCATTTTTGATAAATACATTGTAGGCGCTATTTACGATAGTGTAACTACATGGTTTAGGTTGAATACGGAAACAAAAGAATTTACCTGGATTGGAAAGCTTCCTTACACCAACTCCAGCTTTACTGCAATAAACGATTCGACATTAATTACGTATTCACAAAATTCGCTGTTTTATTATAACCCTTTTACCAACCAACTTACACAACATATAATTTCCTCGAACACGATGCCTTCCGCAAAAAGCAATACTACCGGACGAATACTTTGGTGGAAAAACAACATTTGGATTGGTAATAATTATGGTTTGTTTGTAATAGACCCCAGGCAAAACAAACAAATAGAACACATCAAGTCGTTTGATAAAAACAAAGATGCCAGTTTTTTTTACGTACAAAATTTATGGATTGATAAAAGTAACAATTTATGGATTTGTACAAATGGAGCCGGTGTACATTGCTTATCACCCCAACGCAATAAATTTAAACACCTATGTGCTAAAAACACAGGTGGTGCTCTGGTTAAATCAATTACCACCGATAAAGATGGAAACATTTACACCGGGTTTTATGCCGATGGATTGATAATATACGACAAAGAAGGTGAGGGAAAAAAAGTTGAATTAGATTACATAAAAGGCAAGCTTAAACATGTCCTTGCACTAACTTATTTTAATAACACGTTGTTTTATGTACACAACGAAAACATAATTGCGCACAACAACTCAGGTGTAAATCACAAAAATGTATATGCGGGTAAATACAACATGGGGATTACGGGTACATACATCACCTATCCCTTTTTTAAACAGCATAATAACCGCCTTTATGTTTCTGTTGATTATGTAATAATGGGTATTGATAAAAACCTGAACACAGAAATTATTTTACCCAAAGATCACTTTAAACACCAGATTACTTGCTTTGAAATATTTAACGATACCACATGGTGGGTTGCTACGGTGCGAAACTTATACCGATTTAATCCAATAACTAAGGAAACAGTGGTATTAAACACACCCATGTTAGTGAAAACCATATATGCCGAAAAACATAGCAACAAAGTTTGGGTTGGCGGAAACACCGGTTTATACTTACTTACCAAAAAAGGAAAGCAGATTAAGCAATTCAGTATACAGAAGGGCTTACCCGATGATTTTATATATGGTATTTTAGAAGATAACAACGGCAACATCTGGATGAGCCACAACAAAGGAATTTCGGTGTACAGCAAACTCACCAAAAACTTTACCCATTACAGTGTTCGTGATGGCTTGCAAAGTAACGAGTTTAACACCGGTGCTTATCACAAAGACGCTAATGGACTGTTATACTTTGGTGGTGTAAATGGCATCAATATCATCAACCCGAAACTCGTTATGCATAATACGCATGCTCCGCCTGTGGCTATTAATCAGATTTTATTGGGCGATTTACCTTACAAAACTGATACTGCTTACAACGAAATTACCCAACTGCAATTAAGCTATTTACAAAATACGTTATCGTTTGATTTTTCGGCACTAGAGTTTAGCCAACCCGAGGACAATACTTACCAATACATTTTAGAAGGCTATGATAAAAACTGGATTGAAAGTGGTACACTTCATTTTGCTCGTTATGCAAATTTGCCTGCAGGAAATTATACTTTTAAAGTGCTTGCCGCAAATGGCGATGGAGTTTGGAGTAAATCACCCAAACAAATTTACATCAACATAATTCCTCCGTTTTGGCAACGCACTTGGTTCTATTTACTTATGGCTTTTGTAGCTTCAGGATTCATTTTAGTTGTGGTTTATCTTTACAACAAACGCCAACAAAACAAATTAATACGTGAGTTAGAAATAAAAAACAAACTAGAGCAGGAACGTATCAGAATATCACGCGACCTACACGACAATGTTGGTGCCCAACTTTCATACTTAATTACCAACATAGATTGGATGTTACGACACCCCGAACAAATTAACAAAGATGAAGAAGCAAAACGATTACAAAGCTTAAGCGAAGCCGGAAGAAATGCCATTTTAACTTTACGGCAAACCATTTGGGCTGTTGGTAGCAACAGTTTATCAGTTGATGATTTTGCGGATAGGTTTAAGCAGTTCGCTCAAAAAATGTTGGAGTTTGATAAAAACATAAACGTTACTTTCAAAGAAAATATTAGCCCGGGAATCATGCTATCTCCTGCAGTGGCACTAAATATTTTTCGCATTTGTCAAGAGGCATTTAACAACTGTATAAAGCATTCAAATTGTAATAAAATTCACATTGTTTTTAAAGGTAATACAGAACAACAATTTTTATTTAGTATTACAGATAATGGTAAAGGTTTTGACACAAACAATTGCGAAAAAACAAACCACTATGGCATTCAAAACATGAAAGCGAGGGCAAAAGAATGTAATGCTACTTTAAATATAAATTCAACACCGGGCAAAGGAACTAACGTAACAATAACCCTAAATTAATGCATTTAACGTATAGT
>CAZRVA010000032.1:0-25836 GCA_964603255.1 uncultured Chitinophaga sp. | reverse complement strand
CAGATCCTGAGTCTCATGCACAGTATGTTAAAGAGTTTAACTAAGAGTAAAAGTGCTGTTAGCCATTGATGTATATTATACCACATCAATGGCTAACAGCACTTTTAATCTAAGTTAAACTCTTTAACATACTGTGCATGAGACTCAGGATCTGTTATTAACCAATGTTCTTTCAATGTTCCATCTAAGTTGTACTCATAACACTCCAAACTAGTAAGCCCAGCTGTTAGTTTTGATTGAATTAATTGCCCATTGTCTGCGTACTCGTTAAGCCAACCTAAGCGGCTGCCGTTTTTACTTTCTTCTTCGTAGGCAATTACCCCGTTCACGCGGACGTGTCGTCCGGGTGCAAAAAAATTACTATTAAAGTGAGTTTGAAACTCATCTTATTGGTAAAACTTTTATTGGCGATTCATTACTTGCTGAACTTAATCGGTAATAATGTGGTTGACTTACAATGCCTGCTTCTACTGGATTCATATGAATGTAGTTTTCTTTTTGAGTGATAAACTTATCGCTATATAACAACTCCGGATGATTCCCTTCTTGCCAAACTTTATAACTCATTTTTTGAGTTTTAACTGAAAGGCCATTACTAAATTTAGCAAGCAACCACTCGCGTCTGCTCTCCTGTTTGTTCTCAATAATTTCAACAATTATTTGCTTTGATGTATGTTCTTTTAAGTCTCTTAATATATTACTTAAACTGCCTTCGCTACCAACTATAAAATGTGCATGACTTGGCATAATTACATACGAATACACTTCCAAGCCTTTATGCTTCTGACAATATTTTATGCTATCAATCAATATATTTACATAACACTCCCGTGTAAATAAATCAACCCAATCAACAATGGTCATTGTTATAAAATAGTTTTTCCCTTCTTCTATTTTTAAAAATTCCGACATATTCAAATTTAGAACTTTATTAAAAAAAACCACCTAGTTTTGCCTTGGTAGGGTTGCACTGTTTTAGTTTACCTTTATAGTTTGTGTTACTGCACACGGACGGCACGTCCGCGTGAACGGGGCGACACGTCCGCGTGAACAGAGTAATATCTGCGGGCTACGTTAGCGGTCATGGTATATTGTTACTATTATTGTGCGTGGTTAATTTGTTTAATAAGCGCAGGGTATTGCTGCATTATTTAAACGTAAATTTAGCCTGCACAGCTATTGCTTGGTAGCCTTGCGCATTGCCCAAAAAAGTGTGCTTATTTACAATGCTCTTATCTTCTTATACTTACACATTCTGCGTAATTAATTTTTGGTTCTTTTGTACCATAACTTTAGTAGTAGTGGTACCTAAAGTATAATGCATAAAAAAATCCCGAAGTTACAATGTGTAGTATTCTCGGGATTTAAAGATGTATAATTTAGTTTTCTAAATTAGTGTGTGCAATATTTTTGCTATGTTTTTAGCATCATCAACCCCTCGGTGATGTGTGCCTTCTAAAGGAATTTGTAACGTTTGTAATGCCTCGCTCATACCTTGTAATACAGATAGCTTATGTTTGAGACCGAATAAGACTTTAACATTTATGTGAGATGGACTAAACGGATAACCAATTCCCAAATCTTTGCACTGCTTAGTAACTTGTTTAAAATCGTATGCTCCATAACTAGCCCAAACCCTATCTTGGCTTTGGTATTGTTTTTTAAGTATACTACATGCCTCCTTAAAACTAATACCCTCGCTTTCAATTAGTGTAGGTGTAATTGTGGTTAAAGAGGTACAAAACTCACTTATTTCGGAGCGTTCTGGTTTTATGAGTATACCTCTATTCTCAGTTATTTCGCCTGTTTGTATATCCAATAAACACACGCCAATCTCTATGATGTCTGATGTCATACCTTCTGGAGGAAGGCCATCCCAACATGTAGCTTCTAAATCGATTACCACTATTTTATCTAATCTCTTTGCCATAATATTTAATTAATAGTTAAACAGGTATGCCGCCAGTTGGTAAAATAGGAGATGCGTTTTGATAATATTCAAACCCATTCCATCTAAATCCAAACTCATTATTGCCGGTTGCAATCATATCCCAAAAAAGTGACGAATTATCAGCGTGGTAATAATCGTTAATATCAAATACTGCTAAGTATTCAAAATCACCATTGGGCATATAAGTGAATTCATATTTCACAACTTTTTCATAATCTAAATGGGTTTTTATAATATACTTTGTTGTATTTGTAGTGAGATCAATCACTTCTTCATAAATTTCCTTTATGTAACTTTTGTATACAAGTATACTCTTATCTACAAGAACTGAGGATCTGTCGTAAGCCTCCACATCATATTTTTTAAAAGCTCCGCTAATCACTTCGTTTTTATAAAAAAAGATATAATCTAAAGTAGGGTATTCTGCAAATATTGAGGTCATGGCAACGCCTCCTCTTAAAAAATAACTCAACCCAACTAGCTCATTGTCCATATAAAGCTCCCATTTCTGAATAACACCATTTATCTCAAACATTTTTCTATAATCACCCTCTAATTTAGCCTCTTGTTCACTTACTATAAAATAATGATGCACGTAATATATATTTATCATATTGGTAATATTAATCAATTTTCAAATAAGGTCCAACATCATATTGTTTACCCTCAAAAATAATAGATAAGTTTAATTTGTATTGCTTATTAACCACATTGTTGGGTGTTACCGTAAAATCAGCCACATCATCAAAAATATGATCAACTCCATTTCTCGGGCTTTCTGCCCAATACTTAATATTCTTTTGATTTGACGGGTGTTTAAAATAGTCAGGGTCTATTTTACCTCGTCTTACAGCCCCTTTTAAATCAGATTTAAACTCAGACAAACTTAGTTTTACCTTCCCTTCTGCTCTTGCATTTTTATGGTTAAGTAAAATTAGTTGTTCAAAATCCTTAAATTGCTCTTCCGATAGAAAAACAGCAATATCAATATCATCAGGAGTGGTTTTACGTAAACTCGATCCTTGTATATACACTTTATCTGTTGGTATATTGAACTCGGAGAGCAACGATTTAACCCGTGTGCAAAATAAATTGTAAGCAGGTTTGTCGTAAAATTTAAATGGAAAACCTCTCGGCTCAATTATATTTTTCCAGTTACTCATTTGCGTTCTTAACTCATTATACGGAATTGTTTTAGCCAATCGGGAACCAACATAAATAAAATCCCGTTCACGCGGACGTGCCGTCCGTGTGTTGTTTAATATTCTTACATAGTTAAATTTTACACGAATTTCATCTATCAACTATTGTAATGTTGATATGATCTGTTTTACCAGTTTCTGTTTTTAAAAACTCAGACATAACCAAATATAAAACTTTATAAGAAAATAACCCCACCTAGTTTTGCCTTGGTGGGGTTGCACTGTTTTAGTTTACCTTTATAGTTTGTGTTACTGCACACGGACGGCACGTCCGCGTGAACGGACTGATGGCGAAATTGCTAAGAAAGTAGAGAAGTTATTTGATATGACTCCTTACGGTATTGAAACCCGTTTGAAATTACGTAACCCAATTTACAGCGAAACTGCTGCTTATGGTCACATGGGTCGTAAGAACGAAACCGTAACTAAAACTTTCGTTTCTCCTGATGGTAAAAAAGTAACCAAAAAGGTTGAGTTGTTTACTTGGGAAAAATTAGACTACGTAGATAAAGTGAAAAAAGCTTTTGGTTTGAAATAACATCAACCATAACTCATAAAAAAGGGCAGAGCGTTTAATACTTTCTGCCCTTTTTGTTTTGAGTTTTTACTAAAATCCTACCAACATAATTCCTGCGGCAAATGCCCTTACATCAGGAGCCTTACTATTGTTAAAGTAAGGTGTGAGTGAGTAGTTGGCAAACAATTTAATCTTATCGTAACCTACTCTTATTGTTCCATCAACCCTAAACGCATTCATGTTAAAATCGTCCTTAACAGTCCAACGCTCTTCTGCACCGCGTGCTGTTGTTTCGGTAACAACTTTTGCAGTGGTGGTGTATCTTACAATTGCTCCTGCTGCAATATGAAATCCCCCGTTTTCGCGTTTTTTGGTACCCGGGGCAATTTTAATAAGTAGAGGTACATTTAAATCATAGGTGTAAAGTTTATTGGTAGTTAGTGCCACTCCAGTTGGGGTGCCTCCAAGTGTATCAATATTTGGTGTAATGTATGAGTCGCCTTCAAAGTGATAGTTGCTAAACTGCATACCTAAACCTGTAGTAAAAGCAATTTTGTTTTTTACAATGTGGCCATCAAACTCAAATAAGTTTAAACCATAAAACCACGAGTTGCCTACTTTGGTGTTTAAAAATTTGTAATCGTTACTGTGTGTAAAGTTCATGCTTGATGTGGTTAATGCATTTACACCTGTTTCAAATCCCGCATACACACGTTTCATACGTCTGCGTTTTTCTGTTTCATCAGCAGGTTTTTCATCATCTTTTTTGTCGTCATCAATAATAATAAACTTACGTTTACCAATTTTTAAACGAGTGGTATCTGTGGCTGTTGTATTTTTACTTTGTGGAATATTTATCTCTATATCGGCAGTAAATTCATCAGTACTGCTTTTAATTTTTCCTGCACCATCAATGTTTAGCGTTTTATTTTTAGGCTCACCTTTATAGCTTACTATACTTGCGCCATCAGCCTTTGCATACAACGATTCGGTTACTAATATTTTTGCATTACTACCACCATCTGCTTCGATGTTCATGTTGTTAACCGATAAGTTAGTTGCATTTAAAATTACCGCACCGTCTGTTTTTATTACCGCATTGTTGGCTACACCATCTAATATCAAATTTGCACCACCATCCATGTTTACTTTGGTGTTATTGTTCGATACAATTAAATGTGCTTTTGATGCACCATCCATCTTGATACTAAAGTCGGATGATTTTAAAGAATCTAAACATTCTAATTTAGCACCACCATCCATTTTTATATCGGTTATGGATTTGGCAAATATTTTTATTTTTCCGGCAGCGCCAAAGTTATCGCCAATGGTAAGTTCGTTGTTTACTACTTTTAAACTGGCAATTAATTGTTCGGCATTGTTTTGAATATATACTGAATACCTGTCGGCAATTACTAATTCAACATTTGCAGTTGCACTTAAATTTATTTTGGTAAACTCACCTACCGGTTGACTGTTTTGTGCTTTAACAGGTTTTAAAAATATAAGCGGAGCGCCTATTAAAACCAATGTTTTTATTAATCTTGTTTTCATATTTCTGTTAGTTTGATAGTAATACGATTTGCTGTTTTAAAAAGTTACAGCGTATTACAAAAATTATTTTTTGCTCCATGCAAAACCAAGTGCAGCTATTTCAAAACGGTTAATTTTACCCGTAGTGGTGTCTTTGTTTATTTTCAAATCAGCACCAGTTGTTTTGTTGATGATGCCCACTAAAGTTACATCCTTATTTGGATCTGTTTCTCCAATTAGTTGATTGGTGTTTTGTTTTACTTTTTTAGCCACTAATGTTTTAATGTCATCAAACTGCTCTTGTTGTAGTGCAGTAGGAGCTTTGGCTGCGGCTAATACCGGTAAAACTTGTGCCTGTGGTTTACCAATAACAATATTCGTTTTTTCTATTTGGGCTGAAATGGTAGAAACAACTTCAGCCTGAATCCTTACTTTTTGTATGGTTGCTAATCCTTGTTTTCGATCAGCAACAGGATTTACTTTTTCGGCTTGTACATTTTCTTTAGGTGATGTAGTCGCCAATTGAGTTTCGTCAATCGTTATATTTTTAACTGCCGGTGTTGTACTGCTTTCTTCTTTTACAGCGACAGTAGTTTCTTGTTTATTCAACCCAACATATAATAATGATATGGTGCTTAGCAATACAACTACAGCAGCAATACGTATAATGGTTTGGTGCCAGGTAACTTTTAACGTTGGTTTTAAAAGTTGATGTTTATAGTTAAAAGTAACCGCTAAATCAGGAGTAGATTTGGTTAAGGAAAATAACTTTTGCTCGTGTTGTAATGTTGGGTTTTGTATGATGGCTTTTTGCAAAACAACTTGCTCGCTGCTACTTAAATCGCCTTCTATTTCTTTAACCAAAAGTTGTTGGTGGAAATCGTTTTCTGATTTTAACAAAGTACTTTTATCTAAACCAACTCCATCAGAGTTTAAAACAAACGATTGCATGGCTTTAAACTCTTGTTTGATATCAGCATGTTGCTCTAAAAACAACAATACCTCGGCTACCTCGTTAGGAGACAATGTTCCTTCAAGATAATCCATAAGGTATATTTCGTAATTGTTTTTATCTATGCTCATATCACCTGATATAAATTGCCAATGTATTCTTTTAAAAATACCCTGGCTCTGTATATATAAACCTTAACCTGACTTTCACTTAGTCCGGTAATTTTGCCAATTTCATCGTAGTTGTAGCCTTCGTAATCGCGCAATAAAATCACCGAACGTTGTATTTCGTTCAGTTTTGATAAGGCTTCATTCAACACCTCTTTTACATCACTGTAACTATTGTGTGTAACGTAATCGGCATCTTTTACGTTTTCAAAATCACCGGTAAACTTATCGCGCCTAATACTATCAATCATGGTATTGTAGGCAGTTGTAAATAAGTAAGATTTTACCGTGGCGGCTTCAATTTCCGAAAGTCTAACCCACAGTTTTTCAAATGCATCTTGCACAATATCTTTTGCCCTATCCTCATCTTTTATGTTTTTAAGGATAAAGCGAAATACACCATCGGCATACTGATTAACACAATTATTGTATTCGTTAACTGTCATTGGGCTTGCGGTAATACGCTTTAGACAATCTTAAAGTTACATGTCCTACGTATTAATTTTCAAATGTATTGAAATTCAGTACAATAAAAATAAATCAGCATTCAACTTTTCAATTATGAATTGAACGAAGTAACTTGGTTAAACTAAAAATTCGCCTGATGAAAATAATTGCATTCTTGATTGAAGTATTCAGTTGGCTAAAAATTGTAGCCTCACCAGTACTAATTTCTGCAATTGTTGCGGGTCTTATATATTTATACTTACCCGGTAATTTAGGCTTGTTGTTTTCATCAGGTATACTATTGCTTGGGCTGATAGCTGGCATAGTTTGGGCTACACGCGTATGGAAAAATCAAGGTACAACAAATTATTTAGCGCGTATTTATGCCACTCCCGAATTGGATAAAATTAACGAGGAAGAAAAGAAGTAGGTTTAAAATTCAAGCACCACTTTTTCGCGGTCTTTTTTCATGCGTGGAGGGATTGCTTCTAATAACGCTGTAGTAAAACTTTCTATCAGCTGTTTTTTCAAGTCAACGCGGTGGGTTACTACACTTATTTCTCTTACAGGATCTGGTTTCTTGAAATAACGCACGCGTTCCATTTGATCATCGTTAAAATCAAAAATACTAAGTTCAGGTAATATGGTAATGCCGCTGTTAATCTCTACCATCTTTTTAATGGTTTCTAAGCTTCCTGTTTGGTACTGAAACTGCTTATGTTTTGATGTTCCTTTGTTACCCGTACACAAGTTTAATACCTGATTACGTAGGCAATGACCTTCATTTAAAATCCATGTTTCTGTTGGGTCAATATCTTCGGGCACTAAAGTTTTTTTATTAAACAGTTTATTATCTTCACTCATGTAAGCCACCAATGGCTCGTAAAACAGTGGTGTATATTGCAAATAACCTGCATCAATTGGTGTGGCCATGATGCCACAGTCTAACTGATCGTTTTTAAGTTGTTGCAATATTTGGTTGGTGGTAATTTCAGCTATCTCAATATTAATTTTTGGATTTTTCTTCATGAAATCAACCAAAAATAGAGGTAACACATAAGGGGCAATGGTTGGTATAATACCAATACGTAACTGGCCTGTTAGTTCACCTTTTTTATCCTCGTTTACTACCTCGGTAAGGCGGCTGCACTGTTTTAAAATTTCGCGGGCCTGTTGTATAACGCGCACACCAATTTCTGTTGCAACAACAGGTTGGCGGCTTCTATCAAAAATTCTGATACCCAACTCACGCTCTAGTTTTTGTATTTGCATACTTAAAGCGGGCTGACTTACTGAGCACTTTTCTGCTGCAGTTAAAAAGTTACCATGGGTATCTACTGCTATTACGTATTCAAGTTGTGTTATCGTCATATCAACAAAACTAATAAATATTTATATAATATAGCTTTGGTTGATATTAATCAGATTTTGAGCAAATATTTGTCAGGAAATAAAGCTCAGGATATGTTGTGCTAAAAGCTTAGCTTCCTCTATATGGCCCATGTGCGCACTGTTGCTTAGGTAGGCAACATAACTTTGTTTACACTGCAACGATTGCTGCAACATATCCTCTTGCGGAATTAATTCATCAAACTTACCAATTCCCCAAAAAACCGGCAACATAGTTTCCGCTAAAAACGGAACAGAATCGGGTCTGTTTTTCATGGCCATTAACGCTTCACTTAAACCTTCCGCACTAAATTCATCTGCAACATTTACGTATGGTGTAGCTATATCTTTAGGCGTGTTTGGATGAAACAAAGGTGGAATAAAATTACGCGCATAAAAGGCAGGTCCTTTTTCGGTAATTAATCTTTTGGCTTGATCACGTTTTAGTTTTCTTTCTTCCGAATCGGGTTTGGCAGTGCTGTGCAACAAACCAAAAGCACTTAACATGTGGCTGTATTTTTTTGCAAATGCCAAAGTAACATAACCACCCATGCTGTGGCCAAGCATGGTTATGTTTTTTTCGCCAAGGTTAATTAGTAAATCGAAAACCGCCTCGGCCATGCTTTCCATTGTGGTATTGGTTAAAGCAGCCGATTTCCCTGCACCTGGCAAGTCTGGTGTAATTACTTTACAATGCTCCTTAAGCAACAACACCTGCTTATCGAAGCAGGTGTTGTTTTCACAAAATCCGTGAAGAAGCACTACTGTTTTGCCGTTTCCGGCTTGTATGTAGTGTAACATAATTTAATCTCTTAGTAGAACTTATAGCGGTTGTCTTGCACTTTTTTCAACTCTTTTAAAGTTTCGAAAGTTCCGTATTCAATACGTTGAGACAGCTGTGTTTGCATTTCGTTTTTGTAAATGCTGAAATCGTTCATTGCAGGTGCTTCATTTACTTTATTAATTGCATAAATGTAAACTGCGTTATCACCTTTTAATGGACCGGCTAATTTACCTGTTGCTTTGCTACCAAATAAAGTACCTACCATAATGTTATCAGGACCAATGTAAGCAATGTTGCTGTTATCAAAAGATTGGCCGGTGATAGGAGTTACACTTAGTTGCAATTTGGTTGCTACATCCTGAATGTTGTTTGCACCACTTAAAGCAGCATTCGCTTTTTCAAGTAATTGTTCCGCTTTTTTCTCTTTGCGGTAATCAGCTTCAACACGCGCTTTTACAGTTTCAAAATCAGCTTTACCTTTTTCACGCACACCTGTTAATACAGCCACAATAAACTTATCGTTTACCGAGAATACTTCAGAAACATCACCCATTTTTGCGTTGAATGCCCAACGAACTACTTCGCGAGCTTCCATTATACCGCCTACTTGTTTATCGTTTTCACGAACAAACTCGGCAGTGCGTTTAATTAATTTTTGTTCGGCTACTAATTTCTCAAAAGTTTCTGCATCTGTGCAATTGGCAGCAAACTGGCTTGCACCATTGTATGCTGTTGATGTAGTTGCCTCGCTTGGTTGTATTGAGCGGCTTAACACACCTGCACAAACTAACTTCTTCGATTTATCTTCAGTAATTTTTAAAATGTGTACACCAAATTGTGTTTTTAAAACACGCATATCACCTTTTTTACCGGCTAATACTGCATCGTTAAATTCTTTTACCATTTGACCTTCGCTAAACCAACCTAGGTCACCGCCACGTTGTGCAGTTCCATCAGTTCCATATTGGGCAGCCATTGCACCAAAATCAGCACCACCTTTAATTTGCGCCATTACTTCGTTAGCTTTTTTAATGGTAGCAGCAGTATCACCATTTTCTGTTTTAAACAAAATATGGCTTGCACGCATTTGGAAAACGGTATCTTGTTTTACACCTACAACTTTATAAATATTGTATTTGCCTTCACTAAAAATTGGGCCGATAATGCTTCCAACTGAATCGCGGAATAAACGACCTGCAACCTCTTCAGGATATGCTGAGCGAGGTTTTGCTGTTGGGTCAAATTTAACATCGCTATTAGCATCAACATATAAAGTATCGTTTGTTGCCAATGAGAATTGAGCCAATTGGTCAACTACCCATTTCTCTGCAGCAGCAGTATCGCTAGAACTTGCAACTGCATCGAACATCACAAAATCAAGTTTGCGACTGTTGTCTTTTTCGGCATACTTTTTTACGTTTTTATTTAGATAAGCTTTTAAATCGCTTTCATCTGCGGCAATAGTACTATCAGCAATACTGAAGTAGTTTAAAGCCACTGCATCAACATCTACTGTTTTAGCGCGGTTTGTGTATAATGCTTTTGCTTCTAATGAAGTTGCGTATACACCTTTGCGTATTAATGCATAGTATTTTTTGGTTAATGCATCTTGTAATAAGTATGTCTCAAAATCGTGTAAACGCTTTTTGGCATCAGCATCACCTTTTTCATTAATTTGTTTAAGATTGCTAACCACCATCGATTTATCAAACGTGCCTGTTTGTGGGTTGGTGAATGATTGTTTTACTTGAGGATGAACATTATCACCAATAAACATATCGGTTAATTCTTCATTGGTTACTTTAATACCAAGGTCTTCGTACTCACCTTCCATAATGCCTTCATTTACCATTTGGCTCCAGGTTTGTTCACGCACCATGTCAATGGTATTTTGATCCATTGCAGCATCAGGTCCCATTTGCTGACGAGTTAACTCGGTGTTTTCGGCAACTTTTGCTTCAAAAGATTTTACACCAATTTCTTCGCCATCAATTTCTCCTACACTTGTACTTTGTGAACCGCCAAAAATTCGACTGTTGCTTTGTAGCGCATCCGAAATTACAAATAGCGCTAAAGCCCCGCCAATCACTACAATGGCTAAGCCCGATCTGTTTCTGATTTTCTCTAATATCGACATGTTATATCTAATTGTTTTATTGTTCTGTTTTTTATAAAGCGAGCGAAAATAAATTTGTTAATCGTATAAAGCAACAAAATTTAGCTTGCAGGATAGCTTTAAAATCAAAACTTTGCAAACTATTTATACGTAAACATGGATAATTCGCTTGCAAATAATACCGTTAAATCTCGTTTGTTGTTAATTCCCAATTATTTAGCAGATGATAATCCAGTAGATTTTATCGCTGAGTTTGTGAGGCAGCAGGTGCATCACCTAAAACATTTTGTGGTTGAGAATGAAAAAGTGGCTCGTGCTTTGATTAAAAAGCTCAAATTGGCATCAACCCAACAAGAATTAACCATACTTTTATGGAACGAGCACAGCAAAGCAGAGGATATGCGCGATATTACTGATATGCTTAAACTTGGCGTTGATGTGGGGATAATTACTGATGCTGGTTTGCCTTGCATTGCCGATCCGGGAGCTGATGTGGTTAAAATTGCGCACGAAAAAAACATTGAAGTTGTGCCTTTGCCGGGTGCTTCGAGTATTTTTATGGCATTAATGGCCAGTGGTTTTAACGGACAAGGATTTGCGTTTAGTGGATATTTACCCATTGATAAAGTGCAAAGAGCCAAAAGAATTAAGCAGTTGGAAAGTGATGTTTTTATCAGAAATCAAACCCAAATTTTTATGGAAGCGCCTTATCGTAATAACCAATTGTTGGCAGACATTTTAGCAAATTGTTCATCGCAAACTAATTTGTGCATTGCCTGCAACATAAGTTCAGCTAATGGGTTCATAAAAACTAAAAGTGTGACGGATTGGCGAAAACAATTGCCTGATTTGCATAAGAAGCCGGTTATCTTTGTCTTGGGCAAGTAAAAAATAAGAATCCAAATAAACCGTTTGTGCGTATATGTGTTAATTTGTAGATAATCATGGTGAATAAAAATACGTTTGATAGCGAAGAAAGATTAAAAGTTTTAGATGCTTTTGCGGTGATGGATACTGAGGCAGAGCAAGAGCTGAATGAAATCGTGGAATTAGCCTCGAAAATTTGCAACAAACCTATTTCGCTCATTTCTCTGGTTGACCAAAACCGCCAATGGTTTAAAGCCAAAGTGGGAACAGATTTGGTTGAAACTCCGGTTGGAATAGCTTTTTGTAAACATGCTATTGAAAACAACAATGTATTTATAGTAGAGGATGCAACAAAAGACGAACGTTTTAAAAACAACCCGCTCGTTACAGAATATCCCGACTTAAGGTTTTATGCCGGTACACCGCTACAAACTGCCAATGGCTACAACATTGGAACCTTGTGTGTGTTAGATAATAAACCGGGTGATTTAACCCCAGACCAACAAGATGCATTGGAGATTTTGGGCAAGCAAGTAATTAAACACCTTGAACTAAAAAAGTCGTTAAGAACCCTACAGGAAAAAAACAAAAAGATTGAAGCGCAACAAAATGAATTAAAAGAACTACTTGCATTTAAAGATAAAATATTTGCTGTAGTTGGTCACGATTTGCAAGGACCTGTAAATGGGTTGATTCAGGTAATGGAGTTGTTGAATAGTGGTGGGTTAAGTGATGAAGAGTTTAAAGGATTAATACCTATGCTAACCGATCAGGTAAAAAGTGCCGGTGATATTTTGGATAACTTATTGGCTTGGGCTAAAAGTCAGCGGGGTACTTTTATACAGCTTGAACCCGTTAACGTAAGCAATTTGTTTAATGAAGTGATAGGTATGCTTAATCCTGATGCTTGCAAGAAAAATATTGAAATTACGTCTACGGTGGCTGATGAAATACCTGATTTAAAACTAAATAAGGATGCCATAACCATTGTGCTGCGTAACTTGGTAAAAAATAGCATTAAGTTTTGCAGGCCAAAGGATAAAATAAATCTGAGTTGCGACTTTAAAAACAATACACTCACTTTTTCAGTAAAAGATACCGGTATTGGATTTGATGATAACATTGCCAGTAAACTGTTTAACCCGGCCGAGCATGTTACTACATACGGCACTGCCCGCGAAAAAGGCACCGGATTAGGTCTTTTAATTTGTAAAAATTTAGTTGAGCACAATGGCGGAACCATCTGGGCTGAAGGTAAACCAAATGAAGGTGCGTCATTTTATTTTACCATTCCGGTTTAATTAATTGCTTTTTATTCAGATATTATTAATTTTGTCTAACACACGTTAGGCTATGTCTGAATCACTCACAACCAACAGAAAAGAACAGCTGCTTGAAGTAGCTGCTAAACTATTTAAACAAAGGGGTTATGCCGCTACATCCATGCGCGATTTAGCAGCCGAACTTGGTATTGAGGCAGCCAGCCTTTATCACCACATCAAATCAAAAGAAGAAATTTTAGAAACCATATGTTTTGATTTGGCTGCTAAGTTTAGTAATGCCATTGCCGAAGTAAACGACATTTATTTTAATGCCGAAGAAAAGCTAAGAATGGCCATCAAGAATCACGTTCAAATCATCACCCAAAACACAAATCAATCTGCTGTGTTTTTGCAAGAGTGGCGCAATTTAAGCGAACCCCAATTAGGCGAGTTTATGAAACTGCGTGATGCTTATGAAAACGGCATTCGTGTAATTTTAAAAGATGGCATGAACGAGGATGTGTTTGATGATGTAGATGAAAAGTTTGCTTCATTAACTATTCTATCAACCGTAAATTGGATTAACGAATGGTACAACCCAAATGGTAAAATGAATGCTGAAGAAATTGCAAAAAAATTAAGTGATTTTATTTTGGGTGGATTAAGAAAAAAGCTGGTTACAGACATTAACTACAAACCATAACATTTCAAAATTCGAAATACTAAAATCAAAATTCGAATCAACCCCAAACAAAAAACCACCAACTAATAAACTAATAACTAAAAATATATGTACGGAAATGCTTACATCGATCCAAACGAAAAGGCTAACGCAATGATAGCTGGTGAGGATCCAATTAAATTGGCCGAATTTGAGGCGCGTATTGCCCGTGGCGAAAAAATTGAACCGAAAGACTGGATGCCCAAAGAGTACCGCAAACAGTTAATTCGTATGATTGAGCAACATGCTCACTCAGAAATTATTGGTGCTTTACCCGAAGGTACTTGGATTACACGTGCTCCGGGTTTTAAGCGCAAAATGGCGTTAATGGCTAAAGTACAAGATGAAGTTGGTCACGCACAATTATTATACAGCGCTGCCGAAACACTCGGAAAAAGTCGTGAAGACATGACCAACGATTTAATTACCGGTAAAAGTAAATATAGCAATGTATTTAATTACCCGGCATTTACTTGGGCTGATGCTTGTATTATTGCTTGGTTAATTGATGCAGGTGCAATTATTAACCAAGTTGCAAATGCAAAAGGAAGTTATGGTCCATACTGCCGTGCTTTAGATAGAATTTGTACAGAAGAAAGTTTCCACTTAAAATATGGACATGATAACGTGGTAACCCTCGCAACGGGTACACCTATCCAACGCCAAATGGTACAAGAGGCGCTTACGCGTTGGTGGCCTCCAATTATGCACTTTTTTGGTCCTAGCGATAAAATTTCGCAACACACCGAAATATTAATGCGTTGGAAAGTAAAGATGGCAAGTAATGATGATATGCGTCAACAATTCTTAAACATGTACGTTCCAAAAATTTGGGATTTAGGTTTAACCGTGCCTGATCCTAATTTGAAGTTTAACGAAGAAACCAAAAAATGGGATTACACCGAGCCAGATTGGGATGAGTTTAAACGAGTAATTAATGGTGGAGGCCCATGTAATGCCGAACGTTTGGCTGTGCGCAGAATGGCCGAAGAGCGTGGCCGTTGGGTTCGTAAGGCACTATACAATGCTTCAGAAAAATACGTTACTCCGTTGGCATAATTTTTTAACTACAGTTTATGATTAAATCACTTGATCCGCGTGTAACTCGCGAGCAAATAGAAGAGAATAATTTTATTGAGCCTTTAGCACCAATGGATAATTGGGAGACTTATGAAGTTTTTCATCAAAAAAAACGTGGTGACCAACACATGCACGTTGGCATTGTACATGCGCCAAATCCAGAAATGGCTTTGTTGTTTGGTAAAGAGCAATATGGTCGCAGAAGTATAACTGCAAACATTTGGGTGGTTAAAACTGCCCATGTTTTTGCCAGCGAATACGATGATGCCGACATGTTTGAAACTACACCCGAAAAACAATACCGCGAAGCGGGTGGCTACAAGGTGATGGAGAAAATTAACAAATACAAGAAGGCGCAAAAAGTATAATGGCGTTTAATAAGCTTATTGCGTATGTAGGGCATGCATTTATGTTGTTGCTTATTTTTTTCTCGGTATATTTTTACCAAGAAAGAATGTTACATACCGATAATGCTTACGGCACTTTAACCATTATTAATACAGAAAACTTTATTATACCACATTACAGGTATCCGCTGGTTTTAACACAGTTTTTACCCATTGTGGCCATAAAGTTTGGGGCAAGTATAAAAGCGGTAATCATTGCTTACTCTATTAACTTTTACCTGCTGTATTACGTTTGTTTTTTGTTGGCAGCTTATGCCTACAAAAACATAAAAGTGGCGCTGCTTATTTTGTTGAGCTTATTAGTTACCACCAGCGAAATTTTCTTTCTTCAAACAGAAATTGCGCATGGTTTAATTTTTAGTTCTTTGTTTTATGCGTGGCTTAATTATGATGCTGCAGCACTCAGCAAATTTAAAAGCTACTTTCACCAATTTGGTGGTGTAGTTATTTTTTTAATCGCTGTACTTTTTCATCCCCTATCGGCTTTGTTTACAGGGTTAATATTGGTTTGGAATGTGCTTGAAAAACGTAATTGGTTTGATGTAAAATCAATTCTGTTTTTGTTGTTGGCATTTTTAGTACTGTTCATCAAAGCTAAACTAACACCGGCAGGTTCTTATGAGGATAGTTTTTATCCATCTAAAGAGTTATTCTGGCAAGCGTTAACCAACCTCGAACAAACTTTTGTGTTCAGGTTTTTTGTGTTGCGTTTGCAGGGTTTGTATTTACTACCTACCATTATGTTGGCACTTGCTTTAACTTGGTATGGCTACAAAAAGCAATGGCTTAAGTTGTTGTTTTTAATATTTACGGCTGTTGGTTATGTGGTGCTTGCATCTGCAATGTTTAAGGGCGACTCTGAAATTATGATGGAACGTATTTTTTTATTGTACGGTGCTATTGTTTCGTTAGGTTTTGTTCATGCTTTGTATGATGCTAGTTCAACCTTTAATCAATCCAAAATGAATACAGCTTTAATTGTATTGGTTGTTGGATGTTTGGTGGCCGGAGTAGTAAAAATTTTGGAAGCATCAGCAAAATACAGTTACAGATTAAGCTTGGTTAAACAGCAGGCAGAGGTTGCTCAGCAGCAAGAAGGATGCAAGTTTTATGTGTTAAACAAAGATGTTACTTATCCTTTTGCTATGTGGGCTAATGGCTGTGAGCAAATTTTGTATAGTGCATTGCATCACCCCAACAATATTAAAACGGTATACATTTTTAATGATGAAGCCGATGCTCAAAAAACATTAAGTAAAATAACTCCGGATATGTTTTTGATGGTACCTTTTTACTTTACGGTTTATGATGAATTACTAAACAAAAAGTATTTCATTTTAAAACCTGATACTTATAAATATTTAAAATTGAATTGATATGAATACAACTGCAATAAAAGAGTTATTGTACAAAATGGCTGATGATCTTTTAATCATTGGGCATAGAAACAGCGAGTGGACTGGTTTAGGTCCGATATTGGAAGAAGACATTGCTTTTTCTTCTATGGCGCAAGATAAAATTGGGCAATCACAAGCATTGTTTCAACTGTTACATGAGTTGGGCGAGCAAGAACCCGATACCGTTGCATTTACGCGCAATGCAAATCAATTTCACAACGCGCAGTTTGTTGAGTTACCCAATGGCGATTACGACTTCAGTTTGATGCGTCATTTTTTGTATGATGTGGCAGACCAATTACGTTTTGAAATGCTTGCCAATAGCAGTTATGAGCCACTTGCAAAAGTTGCCCGTAAAATAAAAGGCGAGTTAAAGTACCATGTTTTTCATGCCAATACCTGGGTAGTAAAATTGGGTGCTGCAAACGAAGAAAGTAAAGCACGCATGCAAACTGCTTTAAACGATGCATGGAATTATGCATTGGGTTTGTTTGAAGAAGGCGACTTTGAAAACGAATTAAAAAGCGAAGGTGTTTTTGCGGGCGAAGCTGCTTTAAAACAACGTTGGTTAGAAACCATTACACCAACATTAACCAAAGCAACGCTTACCATTCCTCATGAAAATACATGGGAGCCTAGATTAGGCGGACGTAAGGGTCTTCATACCGAACATTTAGAACCACTAGTTGAAGAAATGAGCGAAGTGTTTAGGGTTGACCCTAGTGCCGAGTGGTAGTAAACATTACACAGCGGATGTTGGTTTAGTATTAGTGCGTTTAACAATTTGTGTATGATTACGGAACAAGAAATTTGGAAAGGCCTTGAGGTAGTTAAAGACCCAGAGATACCAACGTTAAGTATGGTTGATATGGGTATTATTACTAAGGTAGAAGTGCGTGGAGAAAGCAAAGTCTTTGTAGAGATGACACCAACTTTTACCGGCTGCCCTGCCATTAAAATGATGGAAGGCATGGTTGCCGATAGGTTAAAAGAAATGGGAATAAACGAAGTAGAAGTAGTAACTACTTTTGACAAGCCTTGGGACAGCAACAAACTTACAGAAAGAGGTTTGATGTGTCTGAAAAAGCACGGTTTAGCCCCGCCCGTTAAACATAGTGGAGAAGTAACTATGGAGTTGCTTGAATACACTGAATGTCCTTTTTGCGGTAGTAAAAATACAGAAATGAAAAGTCCGTTTGGTCCTACGCTTTGCCGTAGTATGCACTACTGCAACGATTGCTTACAGGCTTTTGAAGGATTTAAACCGGTTGTATAATTCACATAATTTATCAGATATTTGAGGCCAATGAAGAACATTGGCCTTTTTTGTGTTTTAGTTTTGGTAACGCTTGCTTCTTGTAAGAGTAAAAAGGGTGTACCTCAAACTAAAAAAATAGAACCTAGTAAAAAAGAATACCGTGAGCTAAGCGAGAAACTGAACCTCGATATCGATAAATCAGATAATATTAAGTTGTACAAGTTTGTAGGCAATTGGTTGGGTGTGCCACATAAGTTAGGCAGTTGTACTAGTTCTGCTATCGATTGTTCTTGTTTCGTACAGCTGTTACATCAACAGGTTTACGGCAAAACTTTACCACGTACAGCTGATCAGATGTTTAAAGAAACCAAATCTATCAGTACAAACGATTTAACTGAAGGCGATTTGGTATTTTTTAAAATCAACTCTAAAAAAGTATCGCATGTAGGTGTTTATTTAAAAGAAGGTTGGTTTGCACATGTAAGCACCAGCAAAGGTGTAATGATTAACAGTTTAAGTGAAGCTTATTACCAAAAGCATTATACGTCTGCTGGCCGGGTTAAATAATTTATCTAATTAAGGTTACGGTTCCCTTTTTTACAAAACGTTCGCCCGAAACAAAAGTACCTTCAACCAGCCAAACATAAGTTTCTGTAACGGCAGGCACATCGCCATTATCACTGCCATCCCAAGCTTTGTTTACATCTGTGGTTTCAAAAACAGATTTTCCCCAGCGGTCGTAAATTCTAAATAAATATCCTTCGTTTCTAACTCCGGTTTTAATTGGAATAAACGTTTCGTTGTGTCCATCTCCGTTGGGCGAAAACGCAGTTGGAACATGCACTGCGCCTTGGTCATCAACCATAATAATATTGTTGCTAATGGCTGTATCTGCGCAACCAAACTGATTCATAACAATAAGCTGTACACTGTACATTCCGCTTTTGTTAAAGTAGTATGAACTATTGGTATTGGTATCGGTAAAAATGGTTTGGTTGTTTTGATTAAACACACTCCAATTTGAACGAAATGCATCGAACGATGAGTTGGTAAAAAATGAAGTTGAATTTGGCAAATACAACATAGTTGGTGCTACATTAAACCTCGCTCTTGGTAAGTCGTGTACGGTAATAATTTTCACCTTAACTACAGTAGAATCGCCACCCGGACCAAAGGCTTTTAGTTTTACGGTGTAAGTGTCATCGCGGGTGTAAGTATGTTGTGGATGTTCTTCTGTTGATGTATTTCCATCACCAAAATCCCACTCGTAAGTGTAAGCGTATTTGCTTAAGTTGGTAAAGGTAACAGGCAAAGGTTTACATCCTTCTTTGGGGTTATAATCAAAATCGGGAGCAGGTTTTTGCGGAAAAACATACAACGTTTTTATAACAGTATCCATGCATCCATTTATGCTGCTAACCACCAAACGCACATGGTAATAACCTGAATCAGTAAAGGTGTGTGATGGATTTTGTTGGTTCGAAAAATTATTGGAACTATTGGCATCACCAAAATTCCAATTGTATGTTAACGGTCCGTTGCCAATAAACGACCTATCGCTAAAGTTAACAGTAGTGTTTGGTACCTGTGGTTGAAAAGGCGTATACACAAACTCAGCCCTAGGTATTTCGTAAATATTTACATAACTCAATTTTCGGGTGGTATCGCTGCACCCAAATCTATCATAAGCAATCAAAGTAATGTTGTATCCACCTGAGTTCCGGTAGGCATGAGTTGGAATACTATCGTTTGAGCCTGCACCATCACCAAAAAACCAAAAATAATTAACGGCATTGCGCGATTTGTTTTCAAACTGTACATCTAAATTTAAACAACTTGATGTGGTTGATGCTGCAAAATCAGCCAATACCAAAGGCCGAACCAACACGTTTGTTTCTGCTGTATCACGACAGCCATTGGCACTTGTGGCCACCATTTGTATCTGGTAATTGGTATCAAGGTTAGGTCGTGTACGATAATAATGTGTTGGTGCTTGTAGGTTACTTCCATGGCCATCACCAAAACGCCACAAATAATTGCTTGCACCTTGTGTTGAGTTTAAAAAATGAAACTCGGCAGTATCACATCGCAACGATTTATTGGCATTAATATTTGCTGTTGGTAATGGATAAACAGTAACATTTCTTTTGGCCGTATCAATACAACCACTGCTGCTAATTGCTGTTAATGTTACAGGATAAACTCTGTTTACTAAAGTTAAATTGTTCTCAAAAGTTTTAGTTGGTGTAGCAACCGAATCTGTTGTAGCATCACCAAAATCCCAATGGTATTTTGCTCCGCGCAACGAGTTGTTGGTAAAGGTTACGGTATGTGGAGTGCATGCTGCAGTAACGTTTGCAAACAAGGCTTCGGGTAGTGCATTTACCTTAACAGGTTTTACAATTGTATCGTTACAACCGTATGGCGATGTGGTAACCAAACGTACCAAATATGTAGTATCTTTTGTTGGTAACGCCACAAAATTGTTTGCTGGATTTATAGCGTTTGATGTTTGTCCGTTGCCAAAATTCCAACGGTGTTGCACGCCACCTAATGATGCGTTAAAAAACGCAATATTCCCTGTTCCGCAAATGCTATCGTTTGATGAAAAGTATGCAGCAATAGGCGTGTATCGTGCAATGATGCTTGTGCTCACGGTATCTCCCAAACAACCGTATTGAGATTGTGATGTGAGTTTAACCTGATAAACCGAATCGTACATAGGGTATGAAGCAAACACATGCGATGGATTAGTAGCTGATGAAGTATCACCATCATTAAAATTCCAATAGTATTTATTGGCCAATTGTGTGGTGTTGGTAAACTGAATAAGCAGTGGTCCGCAACCTGCATTTTTATTGGTAGTAAAACTTGTCATAGGTTTTGGATGAACCCTCACTGTACTCGATATCGTATCAATACAACCATGTTCACTCATCGCTTGTAACCTCACTCTATAAACCGTATCGGTTAATACATTGGCTACATAATTTGATGATGCATTTTGTGTTATGGCTGCATTGCCATTTCCCAGTTGCCAAACAAAACTCATAATGCCAATAGAACCAGTATCGTTTGGAATTGATTGATTGGTGAAGTTTACATTTAAAGGTCCACAGCCCGCTGTTACGTTTTGGGTAAACTGTGCTTTAGGGTTTGGATATACACGTGTGTTTTGATAAGCAGTATCTCTGCAACCATGTTCACTAAAAGCAATTAACCTGATTTGATAAATACTATCTATTGTTTTTGATGCCACGTAAGTAGCACTTGGGTTTATTTGTGTTGATGTTTGTCCATTGCCCAATTGCCACATAAAACTCATCACACCAATTTTTCCGGTATCATTGGGTACAGATTGATTGGTAAACGTAGTATTTAATGGTCCACAACCATTTGGGTTATTTACTACAAAACGTGCATCAGGATTTGGATAAATGCGCACATTTGCTGTTGATGTATCACTGCAACCAAACCTACTGAATGCAATTAGCCTTGCAGTGTAAATGGTATCTTGTACGTTCGATGCCGTATAACTTGTGGTAGGATTTGTTTGTGTTGAATTTTGATTGTTACCAAACTCCCAAACAAAACTCATGTTGCTTTGGTTACCTCCAAAATTATGGGTTGATGCATTGTTAAACGTTACACTTAATGGACCGCAACCGCTATTAACTGAAGGGGTAAAAATACTTTCCGGATTAGGAAAAACCCTTACCGTTTTGCTAATGCTATCTGTACAACCCGGACCATTAGTAGCAATTAATTTTATGGTATAAATACTGTCACTATTCAACGATGCCATATACACACTTGATGCATTTACGGTATTTGTTGTTTGACCATTACCTAACTTCCACACATAACTAATTCCGTTAGGCGTAGTATTGTTAAATGTAACACTTAAAGGCCCGCAACCACTATCATTACTCATGGTAAAGTTAGGTGTAGGGTTACCAAAAGTGTACAAAGTTTTAACGGCAGTATCGGGTTTACAGTTATATTGGTTTAATGCAACTAACTTTACTGTTACCACTTGGCCACTTTGGTTTATCAGGGTGTCAACTCTGTTTGTTTGGGTTGATGTTTGTGCATTTCCAACAAACCATTTATAGTTGTTTGATAAGTATGATGTGTTGTTAAATGTGAAGTTAAAAGGCGCACAGCCAATGGTGTCATTCACAACAAAATTCGCAACCGGCAATGGCCTTGCATTAACAATGCGTGTGGTAGAATCTTTACAACCTTGCATGCTGTAAGCAACCAACTTAACCGTGTAGGTTCCGGTATCGCTGTAGTTGTATTTAAAAGGAGTGCCAAAACTTTCGAATACATCACCCGTGTTGTTGCCAAAATTCCAACCATATGATATTGCACCAATTGAAATATTGTTAAATGTAAAAGTATCGTTAACGCAGATTGATGAACTAACAGGATTAAAGTTTGCAATCGGACTTAAGTTTACAACTGTATTTAAACTATCGGTATTGCTGCAACCATTGTTGGTGGTAACAGTTAGTTTAGTTTTAAAATTTCCTGGATTTACAAACCTAAATGTTGGATGTTGTGAAGTACTATCAGTGGTTCCGTTATTATCAAAATCCCATGCCCATTGTGTTATGGTATTTCCAAAGCCAACTGTTGAGCTGTCTTTAAATTGTGTGAGTTGGTTACTGCATGAAATGTTTCTAAACAAACGCGCATCCGGGTTTGGGTGTACCGTAATATTTTGTGTTGATGTTGCAGCGCAACCTGTATTGTTTATAGCCGTGTAGATAATGGAATAATTACCAGGTGCCGGAAATAAATAGGTGGTGTCTTCAACCCTTGCAGTATCTGTTGTACCAAAGCTCCATTTGTGTTGTGTGATGCTACTTGGTGCAGTGGTTGTGGCTGTACCATTAAAAGTTACGATTTGTTTATCGCAAATATTTGCAGGTAAGTAGTTAAAATTTACTATAGGCGAAGGCTTCACCAACACCGAAATAGTATCAGTATCTACACAATTTTTATCGGTAGTAATTTTTAATACTGCGGTATAAGTTCCTTGTGTTGGGTAGGTATAATTTTGGGTTGATGAAACAGACGTTGCACTATCACCATTACCAAAATACCATTTATGCTGTGTAATTACATCGCCCGGTGCAAGTGTTGAGTTTCCTATGAAATGTGTTGAATTACTTCTGCAAACTGTATCAGCTAAAAAGTTTGCAATTGGCAAAGTACTTACTGCAATATTTACTTGTTGTGAATCTTTTCCGCAGGTATCAGTAACCACCAATTTTATGGTAAAATTACCTGTGCTGTTATAAGTTATTGGTCCGGGGTTCCTTTGGGTTGATGTTTGGCCATTGCCAAAATCCCAATAATAAGTGGCCGTTGGACTTTGGTTAACAGTATTGTTTGTTGGTGTAATGGTATGTGGCACACAACCCGAAAAGGCATTGCCAATTTGCACAACGGGCCGCGCATAAACCCTTACGGTATCGCGCATAGTAACATTGGTGGCACACGAGTTACTTACTTGAAGCCTTACCACATAAGTTCCGGGATTATTATAAGTTACATTTCTACTCACCAATGTAGATGATGTGGGTGTGCCTCCGGTAAATGTCCACGTTCGGGTATTACCAATACCTATAGAAGTATCGTTAACACTAACAGTTAATGGTGCACATCCAAATTTTGGTGTAAGTGTAAAGCCAACTTGTGGTGGTGTATTTAAAACAACATTTGCATAAGTAGTATCGCTTCCGCAAGGGTTACTATCAATAAGCATAATGGTGTAGTTGCCATAATCGGGGAAGGTATGTGTTTGCGGACCTTTAGATGTAATCCATCCGGTATTGGTTCCATCACCAAAACTCCAGTAGTAATAACGTTGTCCGGTTATGCAATTATCAACTGATGAGTTACCGAATGTGTACGTTAAACTTGGTAAACACAAATTAGCAGGAGGGTTTATTCCGGCCTGGTCTTTATCAAAAATTAAAATAGGAGAGATGGTGTAGGTTGAAGCATTGTTTGGTCCGGTATTACAATTTGGATTAAATGCACGCAACGAAACCGTATATACACAATTGCCTGTACCAACAGGCAAATAAGTATGTGATATGGGTTGATTGGCTTGTGTCCAATCTCTGGTAATGACGGTTCCATCACCAAAATTCCATGTTAAAATAGTACCCGGTAAAGCATGCTGGGTTGAATCCTGAAAAGTTATGGTATGTGGTGCACAACCTGCCAATTGTCCGGATGGTAAAGGTTTAATAGATGTGCTCACCGGGCGCATGTTATAAACTGTACCTGTTATGGTATCGGTGCAAGTACCATTAACGGTAACTATGCGCACAGTATATAAACCCAGTGCCGTATAGGTGTGATTAACAGATGCACCAACTGCTAACGAAACTCCACTTGCATTTGGTGAGCCATCACCCCAAATAATGGTGTAATTATTCAGTACCAAATTAGAAGCAATACTGATGTTAAAATTATCGTTTTGTAATGGATTTAAAATACAGTTGTTCCAAACAGGTTGGTAACTTAATGCCGCAACACCATTATAAACTTGTGGTGTGTTAGAGGTTATTACCACATTTTGTTGAATAGAATCACGGCAGTTGCCTGCAGTACGAGCTATCATACGCACGGTGTAAGTTCCTGGTGCGCCAAATGAATAGGTAAAGTTGGGTATGGTATTTAAACTGCTATCAACCAAAACCCCATTTACGCGCCAATAATACCAAGTATTGTTGTTAGCCGCTGTTCCGGTTGAGGTATTATTAAAAACAATGTTTTGCGGCACACCACAACCATTTTGTCCCGGATGAGTAAAGCTTAAGGTTAAATTAGGACATGCAGCAGAGGCTTGGTTTAAACCAAATGCAACAAAGTAAATAGCAATTAAATAAGATAGGGCTTTCACGCGCAAATAAGCACATTAATGGTGTGCAATTTAGCGCTTAAAATTAAAAAACAATATGTTAGTATAGAAATTTCGCTAATTCGATACTTTTCTTCCCACCATTAACCCATCTCTTATGGGTAATAAAATGTGTTCTAGCCTTGGGTCGTTGTGCAAATGCTTGTTAAACTCATCCAACAATTGGGTATCTTTATCTTTTTGTAAACTTTTTTCATCAACCACCTTACCACTCCACAACACATTATCGGCAATTACATAACCACCAATGTTTAAATACTCCATGGCTTGGTTGTAATATTTTAAGTAGTTAGGTTTATCGGCATCAATAAATACCAAATCAAATTTGTAGGGTAAAGTTTTAATAATGTTGTAGGCATCGCCCACAATAAATTGAATTTTATTTTTCATACCGGCTTCTTCAATAAAGCGGTGAATGTTATCCTCTTGTTCTGGGTTTACATCAATGGTAATTAATCGCCCGCCTTCTTGTAAACCTTCGGCCAAACATATGGCCGAGTAACCCGTGTAAGTACCAATTTCTAAAATGTATTTGGGTTTAATCATTTGGCTAAACATACTTAGCAACCTGCCTTGAAAATGCCCGCTAAGCATGCGTGGCTGCAATACATTGGCAAAAGTGTGGCGCGATAGTTTTTTTAAAACTTCGCTTTCGGGTTGTGTGTGGTCATCGCAATATTGCTGTATGGCCGGAGAAATAATTTCAAACATGTTTTACTCTATACTTATAATTTGCCTATGGTATTTATTATTGGCAAATATGGTAATTATATAGTTGCCTTTGGCAAGTGTGGTGCAATTAATGGTGTTGTTTTCTACATTAAACTGCGGCACCACCAC
>CAZRVA010000031.1:0-26036 GCA_964603255.1 uncultured Chitinophaga sp. | reverse complement strand
TTAATATACTATTGTAACTTATTTACGTTGTAGCAAACGTTTATTGAGTTGGTAACACAACCATGCAGATCCACTTCCTATTAATGCTCCTGCAATAACATCGCTGGGATAATGCACCCCAAAATGCATACGCGAATAAGCCGCAGATGATGCCCACAAATAAGCCGGTGTTGCAACGTACCATTTAGGGTAAGCAATGGTAACCGATGTAGCCAAAGCAAATGCGGTAGAGGTATGTCCTGATGGAAACGAATAACTATCTTCAGGTTTAATATGGTTAATGTCTGGATAGGTTACAAAAGGCCTTTCGCGCTGAATGGTATACTTTAGCAAACCTGTAATAGCAGATGATATAATAACTGTTCCACCAATAATGATTGCGCGTTGTTTATTGGCGCTGTCTTTATTCAATAAATACAATGTGGTTACGGCAGCAGGCACGCCTATTGCAGCAGGGAAAACACTGTTGGTTATGGTTTTAAAAGTAGGATCGAGTGTTGTATTTCTGTTATGGTTGATGTTGCGTAATATATCAATATCGAGGTTTTGTGCCGAGCTGTTGAAACCAACAAGTAAAGTTAACAATACGACTAAATACGATTGATGGGGTTTGATTTTTAACACATGGCGAATGTAATAAATAATGTTTGGTTGATAAGCATAGTTAAGTGTAGGTTAAATTTTTTGGATATTGTCAATTCATCAACAAAAGCTGGAGTAAAAACCTTTTATTCGAGTATTGGGTTTAAAGCAAAATGAAAAAACTAACTGTTGTAACTTATCTGCATCAAAACGAAACGCAATTTGCGCGTTGTGTGTAGGGCATTAACCGACAAACCTATACAGATTTTGAGTGGTTGATTTTAACACATAAACCGGTTGAAGAAACAATTTTGTGCGCGCACCGTGTAATTATTTTGCCCGATGATGTGGTGCTGAAATCTGATGTGTTGAATTTTATTTTACCTCAAATAAAAACCAAATACATTGCATATAACGATAGCGATGATAAGTCTTTTCCGGCCAGGCTTGAACAACAAGTAGCCTTTATGGAAAGTCACCCAGAAGTAGATGTTTGCTCGGCCATGTTTGTGGTAAACGAAACAGATAATACGTGGCCATTAAACGAAACACATGATATGATTGCGGCCTATTTGTTAATTAACAGCCCTATGGCAAACCCCGCAATTATTATTAAAAACAAGCCAAACTTTTGGGGACAAACAGTAAAGTACAACCCCAAATATATTCGTGCGCAGGATTATGGGTTTTGGTTAACCTGTTTAAAAAATGGGGTGAAGTTTTACAACATGCAAGTGCCATTGGTGTCTTATTTTGTTAGCGATAACCCCAAGCCCGATGATAGCCAAGAACAATTTGCCATTGAAATTAGAAACGAGATTTACCAATATGCAGGCTTAAATATTCCCAATAACCTGAACGAAACGTATAATAATTTTTGTAAGCTCAGGCAGATTGATGAGGAAGAACTAAACGCGTTGTTGACCTACTTGTACAAGCAAAAATATAACAAACCTTTTCAATCGGCTAGGCAGGCATTTGCTTGGCAATTAAAATTATATATTAAAACTTATAACTTGTCGGAAAATCCTTTTTATACAACTTGGGTTGAGAAGTTGGAAAAGAAAACTATGTGGCAAAAGTTGTTAGGTTAACCTAATAGGATAATGCCCATCTGTATTTTGGCGTAGTTAGCACAGCTACACTTTTTTCGCCTGAATAAATGTGGTAATCGGCTTCAATGTTTTGTTGGTTAAACCAGCCCATTAAATATTTTAGGGTATCCATTTCGCCTTCGCGGTTTACATCATCAAACAAAATAACAAACTCACTTCCTGGTACTTTGTGTTTTACCAATTTCATCACATCAAACCTCGAGTACCTTGGTGAGCCAATTGGCCCGTCAATTACATAAAAATCGTAATCGTTAATAGCTATGTTATTTAAGTTAAACACTTTGTTGGTATAACCTAAAATGTCTTCTTCAATAATATCTATAATGTGTATTTGGGTGTTTTTCCAAAGTTCACATTTGGATTTAAAGTGCAAAGCAAAAGCTTCATTTTGTTCAAACACATCATGCTTAACATGATCGGTGGTATGTTGCGTATTTAAAAACGTAGTAATAAACTTTGATGATTCACCCAAGCCCAATTCAAGTATGCGTTCAAACTTAAATTCTTGCATCAACCTGCTTAATAAGTAAAAGAAAGTATAGTTAGCGGCCCAATTACCAATGAAATACGAAACCTCGTTAACACCTTTTAATCCCCTAATGCTATCGTGAAATTTGTGTGCCCAAATTTGCTCCTGCATACTTTGCAAAAGCTTTTCTTGGTTTGATATAATTTGAGATGTATTGTCCATAAACCAAGATTTAACCGGGCCATGTATTTAGTTTGTAGTCTCGACAGGAATCGAACCTGTATCAAAAGTTTAGGAAACTTCTATTCTATCCATTGAACTACGAGACCATTTTAAAGAGCAAACTTTAATAAGTTGGGTAATAATTAACTCATAAAATAGCACTTCTATGCTATCCTCCTAAATCCTCGGGAGAACTACGAGATTATTTCATGGGCGAAAATAACAAACGCTTCGGGTTTATAAAATCGTTTTTTATCTTTTGTTGATACAGGTATAATGAAGTAATACATAGGATATATGGTATAAACTGAGCAAATACCTACTTTTGTAAAAATTTGATAACATTGGAAAAAACACTGCTCAACATAGGATTTAGGAATGCTGTACTTAACTTGTCCCTGAAAACCATTAAGTTAAGGTATAAAAATTCCTTATTAGGTGTTTTTTGGAGTATGCTTAACCCATTGCTATTCCTGGTTATTTTGGTTATCGTTTTCAAGGAAATTAACCACATCGAAAACTTTTCGTTGTATGCCCTTAGCGGTTTAATTTTTTGGAATTTTATTTCAGCTTCTATACTTCAAGTGCTTACCTCGTTTATCGATAATGCCTCTATCCTAAAATCGGTCAACTTACACCCATTCAGTTTTCCGCTTTCGGCCATGTTGGCTGCGGTAATAAACTTGTTACTCACCTTTGTACCGTTTTTTGGTATTATGTTTTTCTTAAACTTTCAGCTCAATTTCAGTATATTATTTGTAATACCGCTAATTGTGGTAACTGCAATTTTTGTGTTGGGTTTTGGTATGATGCTGGGTACGTTAAACGTTTTTTTTAGAGACATACAATTGTTGTGGAGCACCATTATTCCTGCATTTTTTTACTTTACCCCAATTGCCTACACGCCCGATTTGGTTCCTGAAAGCACCAGGCACTTATTAAAGCTTAACCCATTTTATTATTTCGTGGAGTCATTTCACGATATATTTTACAGGTTTAAACACCCCGATGGTTTTAATTTTTTAATGTGCACCGTTATGGCTTTGGTAGCATTTACCTTGGGCTACACCTTGTTTAGTAAATACAGAAAGGGGTTTATCTCTAACATATGATTCAGGATAACAATTATGCTATTAAGCTAACTGATGTGGATGTTTGCTTTTATGTTAGAGAAAACGGTGCTGTTTCTTTTAAGGAAGTACTGTTTAGTTTGGGTAAACGCAGTTTTTTAGATAAAAAATTTGTGTTGCGTAACATCAACCTCCAAATAAAACATGGCGAGAGTATTGCTTTGTTGGGTAAAAACGGTTCGGGAAAAAGTACATTGTTACGTGTGCTGTCGGGTATTATAGAGCCAGAAAAAGGCAAGATTGAAGTAAACGGAAGTATTGCACCATTATTAAGTTTAGGTGTAGGATTAGAATATGAAATGACCGGCCTTGAAAACATAAAATTACTTTGTGCATTGATGGGCATGTCGCAAGCAGAAATAAAAAAATATACACCAGAAATTATTGAATTTTCTGAACTGGGTGATGCCATTAACTGGCAAGTAAAACGCTACAGTACAGGTATGATGACCAGACTTGCGTTTAGTATAGCCATTATGAAACAACCTGATATTTTATTAATAGATGAAGTATTGTCCGTGGGAGATATTGGCTTTCAAAAAAAGTGTTTAAGAAAAGTAGAAGAAATTAAAGCTAAGGGTGCCACCATTGTTTTTGTGTCGCATAACTTTAATGAAGTAAAAAGTATGTGTAGCAAAGGTGTGTTGGTTAATAACGGAACCATAGATTTTATTGGCGATATTGAGGAAGTAGGAGAACGATATTCACAATTATTTTAGCGCAGCAAATGGGGAAAAAGAACATACTGCCTAAAAATAGTTTACAAAGGGCAGAGTACACAGCACTGTTAAATACGGTAAAAAATTACGAAGAGCGTATCAAAGAAATTGAAAGCAGTTCGTACTGGAAAATGTATTTGTTTTTTACCAAAACCAAACTCATTTTAACCAGCGATAGTTACTTAAAAGATACACGTTGGCCGTTTATACAAAGGTTGTTTTTCTTGTTTTCAAAACCGGGCTTAATGCTTATTTACAAGTTTTTTAAGCAGCTGTTTTCTATTTTGTTGGGTGCGGTAAATTATGTGTTGGGTATAAAAAAAGATGAAGATGAAAGCGGATACAAATCATTTAAGCAAAAACGTTTTCCGCGCGAAGTAGATTTGGAAGCCATGTCGCAAAACATTGTAAACTTTAAACAGCAACCACACATACAGGTTTTTGTTAAAGTTGATGAAGAAAATCTGCCTCACCTTAATCAGTTTTTAAATGCCTTACAAAACCAAGTTTACCAGCATTTTTTTGTAAGTTTTATTGTTGGTGATGAGTCGGAGAAGATTAATTATATACTCAACAAAACCATAGAAAACGATTTTAGATACAACATTATACCTAGCAATAGCAAACCCGAATTGATTTGTGATTATGCTTTGTTTACTTCTATAAATTGTATCTTAAGGGCTGATTGTTTGTATGAGTTTGTGAATGAAATTAACAAATCGGGCAACCCTCAGTTTATTTATACCGATAACGATTTTTTTGATTCTTTAAGCATCAACGAAACCATCAATCCATATTTTAAACCCGATTGGAGTCCGCATACCATTTTATCTCGCAACTATATTGGTAATTTATTTATGGTGCATAACGATACATACTATAAAGTTACATTAACTAGCTTGGATAATTTTTATGGTTTGATATTGGCATTTACCCATCAGCAAACAAGCATAAAACACATTTCAAAAGTGTTGTACCACGAGCATAAAGAAGAAGTTACTATTGATAAAATACATCAAAACCATATTGCATTAAACCACTATTTAAGTGTCAATTACAACAGTGCTTATGCCAGGGTTTCTGATGCGTCTTTTGGGTGTTTTGAACCTGTTTTTAAAGCAGAAACTCCGTTTGTTTCCATCATCATTCCTTCAAAAAACAAATCAGATATTTTAGATGCTTGTTTACAATCCATAACCGCACTTTCATCCTACACCAACTACGAGGTTATTATTATTGATAACGGCAGCACCGAGAAAAGTTTCTTTAGTTCGGTTGCGCAATGGGAATACAATTATCCAAACGTGATAAAAAGTTACCGCATGGATATACCATTTAACTATTCGGTACTTAATAACAAGGCTGTACAACATGCCAAAGGCGAGTTCTTGTTGTTTTTAAATAACGATACACAACTGATATCAGAAAACTTAATTGAAGAATTGATAAAAATTGCACAGCTTAAAAACGTTGGCGCTGTTGGTCCTAAGCTTTTATACCCAAACAACACCATACAACATGCTGGTATAGTTTTATCGTTGGATGAAACTGGTGCTCACGTATATTCGGGTGCGCATAAAGATACTGCAGGTTACTTTAATAATGTAAATTGCCTTACCAATTACAGCGCTGTTACCGGTGCATGTATGATGATTGAGCGCAGTAAATTTATACAAGTTGGTGGCTTTGATGAAAACCTTGCTGTTGATTGTAATGATATAGAATTGTGTTGTAAATTATTAAGCAAGGGCTATAACAACGTTTATGTTCCTTGGGTAAAAATGTACCACCACGAGTGTTTAACACGTGGTAACCCTATTATAAGCAGTCAATCTATGGCTAAACAATCCATAGAGAAACAATACTTTAAACAAAAGTGGGACGAGCTGATAAAAAACGATCCGTTTTACAGTAAAAATCTAACTAAGGTCTCAAAGTATTTTGAGATAAACAATGCATAGTATGGCAGAGCAAAATATCATATTCAGTTTTATAGTTCCGGTTTATAATACTGGAAACTATTTGTTTGAAACATTAGATTCAATCAATAACCAAAAATTCGACTTAAATAAAGTAGAGGTTATTGTGGTTAACGACTGCTCAACTGACGAACATACCAATGCTATTGTAAAGCAATTAGAAGAAGCAGGTAGGTATAAAAACTTTAGCTTAAAAGTTATACAAAACCAAACCAATAAGTGGCTTGCCGAAACCAGAAATGTAGGTGCAAGATCTGCTGTTGGAAAGTATTTGGTTTGTTTGGATAGTGATGATACCATTGAGCCTGATTTTTTAGAATTAAGCACTTTAACTTTTGCGGCTTATCCAACTGCATCTTGGGTTTACCCAAGTGTAAGAAAATTCGGATACAAAAATCAAACCGATGAAGCACCTTTTTACAGTGCAAAAAATTTGTTTTTGCAAAACTATATAGTTGCGGTTTCGCCCGTTAAACGTTCGCTTTGGAATGAGCTTAACGGACAACGCACTTTGCATTTAGCTAACGGAATTAAGTTGTACGAAGATTGGGATTTTTGGCAACGTGCAATTGGTAAAGGCGCATTTGGAGTACCAATGAAAAAAGTACTTTTTAATTACCGCCAAAATATTAGTTCGTTGGTAACACGTAGTGAAGAGGAGGGCAGTTTATCGAGTTTATTGGCATATAAAAAAAATTGGAAGAGTTTATTGGGTATCAAAAAATCTCAACATGCTTTTCAAATTATAAACGACAAGCATACTGTAAACACATCTTTAGTTAATAAGATATTTCAAAAAATTACACAACTTACCATTAAACGTAAATTTGCCAACATAAAACCAAAAGATTTGTTGTTGTATTTGTTTTGGACATCAAAGTTTGTTGAACGTAAAATAAATCCTGTAGTAAAGTACACCAAAGCCCACAAAATGGCCGGTTTTATAGAAGGTTTTAAATTAGATTTTGATAAAGAGTTTCCGGTTTGTACCACACCATCAAACCAAGTTTTGGTAACACATTTTTGGTGGCATGTAGGTGGTGCCGAAAATATTTTATTGAGTTACATCAAAGAGTTTAAACTAAAAAACAGAGATGTAATTGATGTGGTGATAAATGGAAAAGGAACAGCCGGTGTAATTAAAAAGGAGTTTGGAAAACATGCCAAGGCTCAATATGCTTTAGAAGATGTAGCGCATGGTGCTTACCCAAGGTTGTTGGCTTTATGGGAAATCATTAAAAATGAAAAACCGGGCATCATCCTAAATATGAGTAATCCGCTGTTGTATATATTAAGCCCGCTTATTAAAGAAAAATTCCCGAACACCATTATTTACGATTTGTTGCATTGCGAAGATTATGATGATAATGGTTGGTTTGAGGCTGCATACCAGTTTCAACCATATATTGATAATCGTGTTGTTACTAGCGATTTTTGGAAAGAGGTATTGATTAAAAAATACAGCGAACGTGCTTCTAAAATTGAAGTTATTCATAATATGATTGACTACGATCGCTTCAGTAATAGCAAGGTAACACGTAATCAGCTGTTAGAAAAACACGGTGTTGATATCAACAAAAAAATCATTGGTTCTTTAGGCAGATTGCAATGGCAAAAACGCCCGGATATTTTTGTAAGGGTAGCCGAAATTATGCAAGGTAATTCAGATTATCATTTTGTAATGGCCGGTGATGGTGATATGTATGCCGGTTTAGCCGACAGAATAAAACGATTATCAAACCTAACTTATATTGGTGCAACTAAAAATCCTGAGTTGGTTTTTCCTATGTTTGATGTGGCTATTTTCCCAAGTAAATACGAAGGTTACCCATTGGTAGGTATAGAGTGTGCGTATATAGGCTTGCCGTTTATTGCAGCAAACATTGTAGGTTTTAAGGAGCAAATAGAAAATGGAAAAGTAGGTATGCTTTACGATATTAAGGATGATGAGAAAGATGCAGAAAGCATTAAGCAAATTTTGCTAAACCAATACAACGATTTAATTGCTTTAGGTAAAAATGGTCCTGCTTTTGTAAATCAATATCACAACAAAGAAGTAATTAAAGCTGATATACAAAAAGTATTTGGCGTTTAGCGTTAAACTTTTAATGATTGTATTAGCTGGTTAAAATCGTCTTTACGTTCTCGTGCAATATGCACAATGCTGTCGTTTTCCATTACTATATGTCCGCCATCTTGTTTAATATATTGTTTAATGCGCTGAATGTTTACAATAAAAGACCTATGCGTTCTAAAAAATTGATTCTCTGCATTTAGTGTGCCTTCAAATTCTTTAATTTTTTTACTTACTAATAATTTCTCGCCAGTACATAAATAAATGTGCGTGTAAGAGCCATCTGCTTCTAGGTATAAAATATCTGTAATGGGTACAAAAGTTAATCCATTAGACATGGGTAAAGCAATTTTTTTTAACGAGCTGCTTTCCATATTTTCTTTTAGGGTTGATACGCGCTCTTTCATTTGCGAGTTACCCGATAGTTTGATGGCTTTGTCAACAGCAGCTTGTAGCTGTTCTATTTGTATGGGTTTTAATAAATAATCAACAGCACTTACCTGAAAAGCTTGCAAAGCGTATTCGCTGTATGCTGTAGCAAAAATTACCTGAAAATCTAAGTCATCAAAAAAATCAAGCAGCTGAAAACCGGTGTAACCTGGCATTTCAATATCTAAAAAAACAATATTGGGTTTATGTTTTTGTATGGCCTTAACTCCGGTAAGCACATCTTCGGCAGTAGCAACAACATCAAGTTGCGGACAATGCTCGGCAATTAAGGTTTCCATAATTCGCCTTGCCTTTGCTTCATCATCAATAATTACAACAGTAAATACTTTGCCCATAACATCTTTGTTGCAATCTATATTTTCCTCTTGGCTTATCAAAGTTTAGTTTTTTCGGCAAGTTTATTTTTTGGGTCTAATTTATCCTGCACAATTTATGAAGCGCTTATTTCATTTCATGAATTGTAGCTAACATTAACATGGTTTTATTTGTGAAACAATAACCTCGCTTCATAAAGTAAACTAACGTTACAAGAAATAACGTCTGCAAATTCGAACCTTTAATATTTATAATTATGCAAACGTTCAGTATCAATCGGTGGTTTTGCTTTGTTGTCTGTTTTATAATATCAACAAGCATAGCAACAGCCCAAAATGATTTACAATTGAAACAAATCTGGAAAAAGCACATTCGTGGCTCTGCTGGAGATGAGTTAATTAGTGGTATTGCTTTATCTCAAGATGGCAATGTTGTTGTGGCAGGTAGGTATACTACGGCCAATTTAGGAGCAAGTGTTGATGTTAATTTTCCGGCAAATGTAAACTTCTTATTTCAAACAGGAGGGTACTCGGATGGTTTTGCCATCAGTTATTCCCAAACGGGTAATGTGAATTGGGCATCTAGATATGATAGAAACAATAATGATGCTTATTATGATGTTGCGGTTTCAGCTAACAATATACCTTATGCAGTAGGTGGCGATAATACTGGTTTTAGTGGATTTGCGCATGCAAATACATTGTTAACACAAATAAATGTTTCAACAGGTGTTTTAACATCAAATAACTCTTCAAATGGAAATTTGATAAATAGATTTAACAGTATTGCAATTGATGAGTCAGGAAATTTTTATGGTGTAGGATTATATTCGGGTAATCCTGACTTTAATCTTTCTCGTGGTACATCAGTTTACGCTGGCTTGGCATCATCAAGTCAAGATGGTATGATAGTAAAACATCATGCAAACCGCACCGCAATTTGGGCAAAAAGAATTGGTGGAACCGGTTACGATGAAATTAATCGTATTATAGTTAAAGGAAATCATTTGTATGTTGTAGGCACATTCACCGGAAAGGTAGATTTTAATCCAAGTAACGTTTTAGCAGATACGTTTTTTTTGCAAACACCATCAACAAATGGAAACGGTTTTATTTTAAAGCTAGATACTGCAGGAAATTTCGTTAATGCCTGGTCAATTGCAAGTACATCTGCTAATGTACTAAACGATATTTTGGTAAACAGTGCAAACGAAATTTATGTTGCAGGATATTACAGCGGAACCATAGATGCGAACCCTGCTGCAGGTACAAGTAACATTACTTCTGCGGGTTTAACCGATGCGTTATTATTAAAATTAGATGCATCTGGAAATTTAATTTGGAGCAGATCTTTTGGTGGCACTCAAGATGATAGATTTAACCGTATTGTAATGAATATCAATGGCGATGTTTATGGATGTGGCTATTTTGCTTCGCCATCAGTAAATTTTGGTTCACCCAATCAAAATAATTTAATTAATGCGGGTGCATCAGGTACTGCTGATGGTTTTTTAGTAGCATACAATTCAAGTGGTAACAATATTTTTGCAAATAAATTTGGTGGCACAGGTAATGAGTATGTAACGGCATTAGCCATGGATAGTTCGTTTAACTTGTATGTGGCAGTAAACTTTTCATCACCAATAGAAACGGAGTTTGCGCCCGGGTATTCAAGCATAACTACCCAAGGTGGAGGTAACGATGCTGTGCTGATTAAGTATAATACCATTTGTCCATATATTATTAAAACAAGCACTGATGTTTTTGTTTGTGCGGGTAAAAGCATCGAGCTTAATAACCATGTATTGGGTAATAACCTAAATAAACAATGGAAATTGTTTGGTAATACTATATCAAACGGAATTAAATATAGTGGCGTAAACACCGATACATTATCTATACAATCAGTATCATTAGCTGATACAGGTATGTATAGTTTAGATATTACCCGTGCGGGATGTGCTTCTGTAAACTTACAAGTTAAAGTTGGAGTACTTACCGGTAATTCATTTCAACAAGCCATACAGCATTATACTATGGATGGGAACATAAGAAACAAAGTTGGTTCAGTTGATGCTACGATTTCTTTTCCTACAACTAACAATTTTGGTCCTAATAGATTTGGCACTCCAAACAAAGCTTTCCGCATAACTTTCTCTAACATGTCGTTAAATATACCAGACGTTACCGGAGCAAGACAATCTTATGCCTTTTGGTATCAACCAGCCTCTGGTGGTAATTCCCTTTCTACTTTATTATGGAATGGTATAAATGCTGCTAATAGAATTTTAGCTATTAATAATAATGTTTTAGGAACATATGTAAATAACGTATTTTATAGTTTTGGAATTACATTGCCAAACAACCAATGGAATCATGTTGTGTTTGTTAAAGACAGCAGCAGGTGTTTGGTATATATTAATGGCATTAAACAGTTTGATAGTTTAAATACATTTACAGCCGGGAGCATCACTATAACAGAGATGTTTGGGCAAACTAGTCAGTCGCAAGGGGCGCTTGGTTTATATGATGATGTACGTGTGTATAATACGGCAATTGGATTGGACGAAATAACTACTATTTTAAAACAAGTAGAAATTCAGAATTTACCAAAAAACATTGCTAGCTGTATTGGACAAAACGCTGTTATACCGGTTACTTTAGATACAAATTCTAATCTTACTTATCAGTGGTATAAAGATGGTGTATTGCTCAATAATTCAACATCAATCAGTGGAGTAACCAACGATAGTTTAACGATTATTGCTGGTGGTTTAGGTCAATCCGGAAATTACTATGTTAAAGTAACAAAAGATTGTTTTGATTTATTTTCGGATTCGGTATTGGTTACTTTTGATCATGCAGATTTGAATACCGGATTATTATCAAGTTATAATTTTAATGGTAATGTAACTGATCAAACCGGAAATAGAAACTTAACCGGCAGTGCAATATATGGTGGAACTAACAGGTTTGGCAATTCGGCTAATACTGTTCTTAATGCCAATAATTTTGGTAATTCATTAGCATTTACACCAATTATTAACGATACCATTTCTATTGCCATATGGTATTATGTGATGCAGTCTGGGTTACGCACTTTAGTTGCCTCAAATAACAGCAGTGCATCTCATTTAATAATTGATGCCAATAATCAAGTAGGTTTTAGACTGGCAAACGGTAATACGGTATCTTCGGGTGTTGCAGTTGGTTTAAATACTTGGTGTCATTTTGTAGTTACCAAAGTTGGTACCAATCAAAAAATATATTTAAACGGTGAGTTAATTATGGATGTAAACAATTCCTTTTTAAATAGTATTAATAATAATGCCCTCAGTCGTATCGCTAACAATAGTTTAGTTGATTCTCGTTCGTATGGGTATTTTGATGATATGTTTATTTATAACAAAGCACTAAATCCAACTGAAGTAAAAGCAATATATAGCAGATTTAATATTACCCGTCAACCTGCTTCTGCAAGAGCATGTATTGGTTCAAACAATAATGTAATGTTAAGTGCGGCTTTCGAAAATACAGATACAACACAATTTAACATGCAGTGGCTGTTTAATGGAACTCCTATAAGCAACGGTGCAAAATATCAAGGTGTTAACGGTGATACATTGTTTGTGAATGGTGTATCAACAGCTGATTCTGGGTCATACAGCCTGAGGATTACACCTGCACAAGTTACTTGTGCAAGTTGGCAAACTAATCCAGGAAAAATTCAATTAGATAACCCAAGTTTATTTCGTGATAGTTTGATTTTATATCAGAAATTTAATGGTAATACACAAGATTACAGCGTTAGACGTTTACCATCAACCGCTGTAAATACAACATACACAACAGATAGATTTGGCGCAACAAATGCAGCCATAAATTTTGACGGTACGTCTGCTTATGTGCATGCATCAAACGCCATAACCAACAATACTCCTACATTAACCGTAATGGCATGGTTTAAATCAAATCAAGCAACAGGTGGTATTATTACCAGTGCAAATTCTTTATTATCAGCAGCACCAACTTCTAGTCACGCACTACTTTATATAGGTAACGATAATAAACTTCACGGAAAATCATGGAACGGAAATGGCAGTGCAATCACATCAACCAACGATGTAAATGATAACCAATGGCACCATGCTGCTCTGGTGATAGAAGGTAATAACGGTTTTCAGCGTTTGTATCTTGATGGTGCATTAGTTGGCTCGTTAAACACTACTACTAGCTCATTAAGTAGTACTATTATTATTGGTGCAGCATTTGGTGGCTCACTTTGGTTAGGTACAAATAGCGGATGGAACCTTTTTCAAGGTCAGATTGATGATGTGAGAATATACAATAGAGCAGTTGCTGCCGAAGAAATTGCCCGAATGTCACAATCTATTGGTTTGGCTGAAAATGGCACACAACAAGTTGGGGTTTGTGGAAATAGTTTGGTTAATTTAGTTGCTCGTCCTCAAGGTACAGGAGCTACATTACAATGGTATAAAAACGGAAATCCTCTTATTGCATCATCAAACATTGTTGGTGTAAATAACGATACATTAAGAATAGCATCAATTACCCCTGCTGATACAGGAATATATCAATTAATGGTTACCAAGGATTGTTTTTCGGTAATGGGTGATAGTATAAAACTTAGCATATTTAATACAATTGTAAAAAGTCAAGTTCCTTCGGTTAGAAATGTTTGCTTGAATGATTCTATAGGAATTGGGGTACAAGTTAATGGAGCCTCACCAACATTCCAGTGGTATAAAGGTAATGTGGCATTAAGTAATAACTCAAAGTATACGGGAGTAAATACATCAACCTTATCTATTAAAAATATTAATTACGCAGATGTTGCTCAATACAGATTACGTATCGCAGATCAATGTAATAATATCGATTCTTCAACTGTAGTAAATGTAAATATTACATCAACCCCTCCACCGTCTTTACCGTTAGCAACAGAGATTTATACTTTAAATGGTAACTACACACCTACCAATAATACCTTAAACGCTGGAACAAATTTTGGAAGTATACCAAGCAGCAATCGTTTTGGCAATAACAATAATGCTATGAATTTTGTAGCGGGCAATTCAAATTATGCTACATTACCTGCATCGGTTGGGGTTAGCTCACGAGCAAATTACACAGTTTCATTATGGTTTAAAACAACCCCTTCATCTGGTGCACAAGGACTATTTGGTTGTTCAGATATAACTCCTGCAAACGGCACTCCAAGTTCTTATAATCCTATATTATATATAAACAATAATGGCTTACTAGCAGGGAAAATATACAATGGTAACGCTATTGCTTTAATTGGTTCTCGTGTTGATGATGGAAATTGGCATCAGGCAATTTTATCATACAATTCAAGCGGTATGCAACGCCTTTGGTTGGATGGTGTATTGGTTGATTTAATTACAACCGGCTCAATCATAACAGGAACAAACCTAATACCTACGATAGGTGCAACATATGGCCCAACATATACCGGACATGGAGCTGGTTGGGCATTTTTTAACGGTCAAATTGATGATGTTCGTATTTACAATAGCTATGCACTTTCTGATGCTGCTATTGCAAAAAGAATGTACACAACTAGTGAGTTTGCTCCTTCTAGTAATGGAGTGGTGTGTGCAGGACAAGCTAATGTATCATTTACATCCGGAATATTCGGAACGGGTAATACCTACCAATGGAAACGAAATGGTATTGCCCTGACGGATACAATTAAATACATAGGTATTAACAAAGATACATTAACCATAATAAACCTAAATACAGCCGATACAGGAAGCTATGTTTGTGAAGCATGGAATAACTGTAGTGTTGTTACAGGAAGTACCAGAAACTTATCAATTGGAACAACTCCTGCAATTACAGTTCAACCAATTAATGCAAGTTCATGTTCTGGCGGAAGCGTGGCTTTAAATGTAGCGGCTTCGGGTGGAGGACTAACCTACCAGTGGCGTAAAGGTGCAAATAATTTGGTTAATGGTGGTAATATCTCAGGTGCAAACCTGGCATCACTAACCATTAGTAATTTAGCTGCTGCAGATACTGGTGAGTATACTTGTTTTATATCAAACAGCTGTGGTAATGTTACTACAAATGCTTCACGGGTTTCATTAACGTCAGGCTTACAAATTATACAACAACCGGTTAATGTTACTGCTTGTGCTGGTGCAAATGCACAATTGGTGGTTGTTACATCAGATCCAAATGCTACTTACCAATGGCGTAAAAACGGACAAAACATAAACAACTCTAATAATGATACCTTATTTTTAAATAATTTATCTGCAGCAGATATTGCAAACTATAGCGTACAAATTACCAGTGTTTGTGGTTCATTAGTTTCAAACACAGTAACGTTAAATGTACAAGCAAACGCTGTAATTGCAGTTCATCCACAAAGTAAACAAGTATGTTTAGGCAATAATGTAACTCTTTCTATAGTTGCATCAGGTATCAATTTAACTTACCAATGGCGTAAAAATGGTGTAGATATTTCAGGTGCAAATTCGGCTACATACACCATCAATTCATACAGTAGCAATGATTCGGGAAGTTACACTTGCTTTATTGGTAGTGCATGTAATAGTTTATTGTCTAATACTGCAGTGTTATCAAATACCACACCTGTAGCTATTTTATCTCAAACAGCAAATAACCTAACGCTTTGCCCTAATGAACCAAACCCAATGGTAAATCTTTTTGTAAATGCAAGCGGTAGTTTATTAGGTTACCAATGGTATAAAGATGGTGTTGCTATTGCAGGTGCAGAGGGATCAACCTACTCATTTAATCGTTTACAAGTTACATCTGGTATTTTTTATTGCAAAGTATTTGGTACTTGCGATACGATTAATAGTGCAGATATTAACTACACGTTAATTACCTTGCCTGTTGTTAATCAGCAACCAGTAAGCCAGTCGGTATGTAGCGGACAAACAATTATACTAACAGCTAAAATAGAAAGTAATAGCACAATTATATATAGGTGGTACAAAGATGGTACTGCATTAATTGGTGGTGGAGATATCTCTGGTGTTACTACCGATTCCTTGGTTATTACTAATGCAACTGTAGCAAACAATGGTAACTATTATTTGGAAGCTGTTGTTTGCGGATCAGTTGCACAAACACAAACAGTATCGGTTGTGGTAAATAGTCAGAATAGTATGTTATCTCAATCACCACCAGCAATTGCTTCGTGTGCCGGACAAAATGTGTTGTTATATGTAAATCCTTCAGTAGCTAATTCTTTATTTCAATGGAAAAAAGATGGTGTAAATATTACCAGTGCAAATAATGATACTTTATTGTTAACCAATGCTACCAATGGTGATAACGGAACTTATACCTGTGAGGTAACAAGTGCTTGTGGTAACTTGGTTTCATCAAACATGGTGGTTACGGTAAATGCATCACCACTCCCAACCATTACGGCCAATGGTAATCAACTATCAACCCAAGTGTTTGATAGTTACCAATGGAGGTTAAATGGAACCAATATAAGTGGAGCCAATCAACAAACATATACCGCAACACAAGCCGGAAACTATAGTGTTGAAGTGTCACAAAATGGATGTGCTGCAACTTCATCAAACTATAACTATACGCCTACGGGTTTAACCGAGGCTGAAGCAGAAGTAATCAGGTGGTATCCAAATCCGGCACAACACCATTTAATTATTGAAATGGAATCATACCAAGGTGTAAACATTAAAATTATGAGCATTGATGGTAAGTTAATCTCTGCACATCATGCATTGGATAAGGTTCAACAAATTTCAATTGAAACCCTAGCACCGGGAATGTATATATTGATGGTAGAAACTGTATCAAAAACAACTTTGTTTGATAAGTTTATTAAACAATAATTTAGCAATACAAATCTTTAACCAAAACGCCTTGCCTCGTGCAGGGCGTTTTGCTTATTTATAAAAATAAGGTTTTAGTAATAAATGATTTACTAAATACTTATAACCACTTTGGTGCCTGCAACGTTTCCGTTTACATCTGTTAAATCATGGAAAGTAACACCTATGTTTCTCTCTAAGCCATAATTAAGTAATTCTAAACGTTTTTGTGTTGCACCTGTAGCAAAAGATGTGTGTTTTTTAGTTCTTATTTTATTCAACTCTTGCGAGTGTTTTCTGCCAATTCCATTATCAATAACCTCGCAAACTAGTGCGCCATTCTCTCCAGATAAAAACCTAACTGCTAATTTTCTTTCTGTACGTTTATGTAACAAGCCATGTTTAATTGCATTCTCTACATATGGCTGTATAATCATAGGGGGGATCTGAATATCATCTGTGTGCAAATTTTCATCAACATGTAAATTAAATTCAAAACTGTCTTCAAAACGCATGGCTTCTAGCTCAAGATATAATTGCATGGCCTTTATTTCTTCTGCTAAAGAAACAGATTTTTTGTTGCTCATGTCTAAATATAAACGCATCAAATCACTAAACTTACCAAGAAAACTATTAGCAAGTTTTTTCTCGTTTGTAAGTATGTATTCTTGTATTGAGTTTAAAGCATTAAAAATGAAGTGAGGATTCATTTGTACTTTAAGTGCAGATAGTTGTGATGATCGCAAATCTTTTTCAATGATATTTTTTTCGAGTTCAAGTCTTACGTTTTTTCTTTCAAGTGCATTTCTTTTTCTAATGATATTAATACGTAACATAAAAAGTAAACTTACTGCACCAATTAAAACCAATGCACTCAATACATAAAACCACCATTTTTGCCAATAAGGTGCATCAATAAAAATAATTATACTTGCACTTTGCGCAGATGCAACTAAGTCTTCATTAATACTTTTAACTTCAAATGTATAATTGCCAGGGGCTAGTGCATTAAATCGAATTTCATTTTGCGAACTGTTTACGCTTAGCCAATTAGTATCTAATCCCAACATACGATACTTATATTGTATATTGTTTCTTGCACGTGGTGCGATGCCTACAATAGAAATTGTAATGTTGTTTTGATTACTGTTTAAGTTGTAGTTAGTTAGTAAATTTGTGTCCTTATCGTTTATTTTAACATGGTTAATATAAATGTATGGTTGGGTTGTATTTTTTGTAAGAGATGGAATATACAACCACTGAAAACCTTTTGATGTAGCAAGGTAGATGTGTTGATTTTCTATATGCATATCTAACACATCTGTTGTTACCAATCCGTTATTACGCTTAAAGGTAATTATGGACTTATTTTTTGTATTTAATCCTTGCAAGCCTTTATCGGTTGCCAACCAAATTGTATGTTCACTTGCAGCTAAACAACGTATAAAGTTTGATGCCAATCCATCTTTTTTTGAGAAGTGTGCAATAACATTTCCTTTTTTAATACCATAAACGCCATTTTGAACTGTGCCAACCCACATCACACCTGATTTGTCTTGTATAATTTTAGTTGCAAAAATTGGAGCATTAGTTGTGGGGTCTTTACACTCAAATAGATTACCTTTTTTATAATAGAATAAACCATCAGTATAGCCAACCCAAAGTGTGGTATCAAATCTATTAATTAAGCAAGTGGTTGTTCTTTGTTGGCGTAGGTATGCAATAGTATAGCCTAAGTATGTGTGAAAGTTATGAAATTTGAAAAAGGGTGATTTTTTTCCTACTGTGTTTTTAAGTACAAAAATGCCACTTGTAGTATTACACAGTAGTATATTACCATACCAATCAACAGATAATTCTTTTATTGCAGAGAATATATTGTCACTCTTTATAATTTTTTCATTTTTTGTATTGATATGATATAGGCTTGCTGTTTGTGCGTATAAAGTAGAATTAGGCTGGTCGTATTCCATTGCCTCAAAATCTTTACGTGTTCCATCTACTTTTAGTTCACGTTTAATTTTTTTTGATGTTAAGTCAAATAATGCAATACTACCTTGGCCTGTTCCCAAATACAATATATTATTATCGCCTCTTGCAAGTTCTGTTATCCGATTATCAGGTAACGATGAGTTATTTTTATCTGCCAGCCAAACATCTAGAGATGGGATCATAAAAATTCCATTTTTTAAGGTAGATATCCAGTAGTTATTTTCATGATCTTTTATCATCCACGATATGGCGTTTCCTTTTAAATAGTAACCAAGTAACTTTGGCTTTTTACCGCTATTATCAATATGGTACATGCCATCGTAAGTTAACAGCCATTGGTCGTTTTCGGCAAACACTATAAAGTCTGTAATACGTGCTAATTTTTTAGGTAGTATTTTTGTAATACCAGTGGCCTTAATTTGATTAGATGGATTAATTTCAAAGATTTCGCACGAGTCATTACGATTACCATTTGCAATTAAATAAGCCTTATTTAATCTTGGTGTAAACTCAAGTCCAAAAAACGATAGGTTACTAAATGCCTTTTTTGTAGTTGTACTTACTAACTTGGTTGGATAATGTACAATATCAAAGTTTTTATTTTTTACAATATTAAGTACGTACTCACCGGGTAAGCGTTTATCCACCAGCATTTGGTTTCTTTTAAAGTCATATTTCATGATGTTATTACCCAAAGAGGTTATCCATAGGTCATCATTTTCATCTAAATCAAATCGGGGAAAATCTTGCTTAAAATACTTTTCAAAAGGTTCGAAGAGTTTGAGTGAATCGTTTTCTACATAAAAAATTTGACCGGCAAAGTTAACCATCCAAACGCGTCCACGTTTATCTGTCTTGAATCTTGAAAAAGATTTACCGCGTTGTTTAGGATGATAATACTGTTTAAAATTCCTACCATCATACCTGCACAAACCATTATCAGTTCCAATCCAAAAAAAGCCTTTTCTATCTTGTATGATGTTGTAAACCTCCATGCTGGGCAACCCATCATCATCAGTAATGTGCCACATAAACGGTTCTTGTCCATGGGCCGTTATTGTGCTTAGTATTAAAACAAACCAAAACCAGCGTGTTTTCATTGTAATTAAGTTGCGCTAAAATTACAATAAAACAGCAAAAAAGTGTTATTTAATGCATTCGTATTATAGGCATGTTAGGCAGGAATGTTACTTTCTAGCCCTAAGTTCATCCTCACTTGTTTTGTGTTCCCACTTCAGATTTCCATTCTTATCAAAGCACTGCATGGTTAATGTTCTTTTTCCTCTTGCACCATTAATGCTGATGTTACAAAAGTTATTTTCCATTACTAGTGTGTTGGCTACACGCATAGGGTTATTAAACTCACTGCTTTTTGATAAATCGCTGGCACGGCTGCTAATGGCACTGCTGGTTAAATCGTATAAAGCATAACCAAGTTTGGGTTCAACATTGGTGTTTTTAATTAACTCGGTATGATGCCTATCGCCCGTTAAAAATATTACTCCACTAATTTTATTTACTATTATAAAATTGATGATGCGTTCGCGTTCTTTTTTGTAAAAGTTGTAGCTTTCTTTGTCTGTATTTTCATTTAAAAACTGACCGCCAATGGCAATAAATTTAAACGGTGCTCGGCTGTATACTAGATTGTTAAAGAGCCATTGTATTTGCTGTTCGCCAAGTTGTGTTTTATCGGGGTTTAAAGAGTCGTTTAAAAATTGGTAGTCTCTAAAATATCTGTCATCAAGCATAAAAAAATCAGCATCACTAAAACTAAACATGCTGTATACACCCTGGTTGTTTTCGCCATAGGTTTTGTTTGCCCAATAACTTTTAAACAAGCCTAATGTTGTTTCTTTTAACGGATAAGTTTTACAAGCATCATTACTACCAAAATCATGATCGTCCCAAGTTGCATAATGGTTACGCGATGCTAAAAAGGGTTGTAAGTTTCTATCAGCACGTGTATGTTGGTACCTGTAATGTAATCCGCTTACACTGCCATAATCCGCCTCACGTGTGTAGGTATTATCACCTAGCCACAACATAAAATCACTTGGCTTTTCATTCATCTTTAATAAAATATCGGTGCCTTGTCCGTATGGTTTTCCGGGTCTGTCGTAGGCAGTATCATTTACATAAAGGCAACTTCCTACCAAAAAATTAAAATCGGGCGCATTGGTCCTCCACTCCCATAAAGGTTTGGTTTTGAAAGAGAGTGCGTATGGAAAATTAACCGGTTTATCATCCAATAAAATGCGGTAGTTATACGTTTTACCCATAGCTAAATTGCCAATTACAAAATGGTGGTTGGTAATTTCGCAGTTATTAATGTTTTTGGTTAGGGTTGATGTTTTTTTGGAGTCATCGGTTGATAACCAGTATTGTAAACTTACTTTTTTAGCACATTGTGTTTGAAGCCAAATTACAGTTTCCCTGTGCTCCATATACCCGGGCATTGGTCCGGCAAGTACAGTAGCTTTTTGGGCAAATAAAACGGATGTGGCTAAGGTAAAAACAGTCAACAAAATTGATTTTAGGTAGGTCATGTAGTTATGATTTTTGTCATTAGTAAGCCTACAAAGGTTAATCAACCAAAATTAAGTTGATGTAACGCTTTGATAGTGTATTGTAAATCAGTGGAATAAAAATTGTTTCGCATGAAAACCGTCTAAAAAAACCAATTATGTAAAAAACTTGTTGATAATACTGTAAAATCATTTATATTTCACCAAATTTGCATCCCTTTAAATTTAAAAGTAAGGAGTAACATCCAACAATGAGACAGTTAAAAATTAGTAAGCAATTTACCAACCGTGAAAGTAAATCGCTAGACAAGTATCTGAACGAAATTAGTAAAGTTCCCATGATTGATGCCCAAGAGGAAGTGGAACTTGCACGCAGAATCCGCGAAGGAGATCAGGTAGCGCTAGAGCGATTGGTAAATGCAAATCTTCGTTTCGTGGTTTCGGTATCAAAACAATACCAAAATCAAGGTTTAACCTTAGGCGATTTAATTAACGAAGGTAATTTAGGACTTATTAAAGCTGCCAAACGCTTTGACGAAACCCGCGGTTTCAAATTTATCTCATATGCGGTTTGGTGGATCCGTCAATCTATTTTGCAGGCATTAGCCGATCAATCACGTATTGTTCGTTTGCCGTTAAATAAAGTAGGTTCAATTGGTCGTATTGGTGGTGTTGCAGCTAAATTAGAGCAAAGATTAGAGCGTGAGCCAACTGTTGAAGAAATTGCCATTGAAATGGACTTACCACTACAAGAAGTGGAAAACGCATTACGTTCAACAGGAAGGCACTTATCTATTGATGCACCTTTAACCGAAGGCGAGGATAATACGCTTTTAGGTATTTTAGACAGCAATGACGAGCCAAGACCGGATGTGCAACTGATTAACGAATCGTTGCAAAAAGAAATTAACCGTGTAATTTCAACTTTAAGCGAAAAAGAACGCGATGTGTTGAAATACTACTACGGATTAGATGGTGGCCCGGCCCACACATTAGAAGACATTAGCGAAAAAATTGGTTTAACGCGTGAGCGTGTTCGCCAAATTAAAGAAAAAGCCTTGCGCAGGTTACGTAAATCTAGCAAGAGCAAAATCTTAAAAGCGTATTTAGGATAAACACTAAACAAATTTTCGTTTATAATTCATTTAAAACATCTGCCACAAAACGGCAGATGTTTTTTATTTTTGGCAGGTTCTAAGCCCATTTTAATAGTTGGGTGTAATTTTTGATTCAAACCAAACATGCAAAATAATTTTAGGCCGCAGGGCTTTAGTATATTACCTCCAATTGTTAAAAACCTCATCATCATTAATGGGTTGTTATACCTCATTAATGTGGTTTTCGAAACTAAGTTTGGATATAGCTTAAATCAAAAGTTGGGTTTGTATTATCCCGAATCAACCGAGTTTAGGCCATACCAACTTATCACACATATTTTTATGCATGGTAGCTTTATGCACCTGTTTTTTAATATGTTTAGTTTGTGGATGTTCGGCAGTGCTCTTGAAAATTATTGGGGTCCCAAACGATTTTTTATATATTACTTTGTTACTGGTTTTGGTGCAGCAGCTTTACACTTAGGAGTAAACGCGTATGAAATTGCTCAGGTAAAAGAAGTAATTAATGCATACCTGGCTAATCCAAGTTACGAGGCCTTTTACGAGATTCAACAAATTGACACCCGAATTTTTGATAGCGCACAATTGCAAGATTTTATAAGAGGCTGGAGCGTTGATAAAACCAATCCGCAATACATGCAATACTCGCGCGAAATTGCTGATGCACTTTTACAACGTAAATTAAACGTACCCACAGTTGGTGCAAGTGGTGCGGTGTATGGTTTGCTGTTGGCGTTTGGTATGTTGTTTCCAAATACGTTATTGTTCATGATTTTTATTCCAATACCTATTAAAGCAAAATATTTTGTGATGCTGTATGGATTGTTAGAGTTATACCAAGGTATATCAAACAACCCGGGAGATAATGTAGCACACTTTGCGCATTTGGGCGGTATGCTTTTTGGCTTTTTCTTGATTAAATATTGGAATAAAACACGCAGAGATACGTTTTACTAAACAGCTAAAAGGGTATGAATTTATTTCAGGAAATAAAATATAACTACTTACAAAGTAACCATGCCGTAAATCGCATCATTGCTATAAATGTTGCTGTGTTTTTAGTACTTGCTGTAGTTAACGTGTTTTCGTTTTTATTAAAGAGTGGTGTATCTACACAATCATTTACCACTTATTTTACTTTGCCCGCAACCTTATCTGCTTTTATATACAAGCCTTGGAGTTTGATCTCTTATATGTTTTTGCATGATGGCTTTTTTCACATCTTGTTTAATATGCTTTGGTTGTTTTGGATGGGAAATATTTTGCATGAGTATTTAGGTAATAAACGTGTTTACCAATCGTATTTTTTAGGCGGAATTTTTGGCGGCATTATTTACATGCTTGCCTATAATATATTTCCTGCGTTTAGCGAAGCCAAGCATGTTTCTTACGCTTTAGGTGCATCAGCCGGAGTGTTAAGTGTGGTGGTTTCTGTTGCAACACTTTTGCCAGATTACCAAATACGCTTGTTGTTTTTTGGCGATGTTAAATTAAAATGGATTGCATTAATTAGTGTGGTACTTGATTTAATTAGTATACCCAACGGCAATGCGGGTGGACATATAGCACATTTAGGCGGTGCATTGTTTGGGTTTCTATTTATAAAATATCTTTACACCAATACTGTTTTCGATAAATTTTTTGATAAAATTGGAAACTTGTTTTCAAAAAAATCAAAGCTAAAAGTGCATTACAAAACCACGCAAAACGGTAATAGCGTGAACATAAAAGTATCGCAACAAGAAGTAGATTTGATTTTGGATAAGATATCAAAAAGTGGTTACGAAAGTTTAAGTAAACGCGAGAAAGAAATATTGTTTAAAGCAAGTAAAGATTAATTATGTTTATTGTTAACCGTATCGTATTTATATTAAACAGCATAGCCATTTTAGCATTGCTGGCTACTTATGCTGCACCATACATAAGCCCTGATTTGTTGTGGCCTGTAGCATTTTTGGGCTTGGCATTTCCGGCAGTAGTATTATTAAACGTATTGTTTATTATCTATTGGTTGATATTTTTTAACATGAAGTTTTTGTTCTCGCTTGCAGTTATTGTAATTGGCTGGAACTACATCACAAAATTTATACAACTAAACGCTAAAAAGTTTGAGCAAAAACAAGAAAATAGCATCAATGTCATCACCTTTAATGCGCGTTATTTCGGTTTGTTTGATGGCAATGGAGATCAAGATGTAGAATTGTTTTCTGAAAAGTTAGATAAGCTAGAACCGGATTTACTTTGTGTGCAGGAGTTGAGTAATATTTCTGTTCCTGATTCGAGTAAAGCTTATACAGCATTTAAAAAGAAGTTTGAAAAGTATAACCGTGTAAACATTAAACTACAAAAAGGCAGGTGGCTTTGCGATAACATTGGTATTTTAACCAAATTTCCCGTTGTAAATAAGGGCGTGGTAGAGCATGATATGAGCAGTGGTAACTACACCATATTTGCCGATATTGTTGCTTATGGTGATACAATTCGTGTAATATCAACCCACCTGCAATCTATAAAGTTTGAACGCAGAGAATACGAGGCGGTAAAGGATATTAAATTAGAGAACGATGCAGAAAAAGTTGATGCCTACAAAAGCATAGTTTCTAAAATGAAATACGCATTTTTAATGCGTGCCAAACAAACTGATAGCATTGCCGATTTTATTGAACAAAGTCCGTATAAAATTATTGTGTGTGGCGATTTTAACGACTCGCCATTATCATACGCATACCGCACCATTAAAGGAGAAATGAAAGATGCATTTACCGAAGCCGGTAGTGGTTTAGGCAGAACTTACGTAGGTGCAATGCCTAGCTTCAGGATAGATTATATTTTAGGCGATAACCGTTTTACTTTCTACAATTATTACGCAAAAGCTTTTGAGTTCAGCGACCATAAAATGGTTAGCTGTAGTATAAAAATCAAGTAGCGTTATTATCGGATTTATTAGTTTAATTAAAGTTTATAGTGAAGGCTTTAACAAACTTTTTTCCATCAGTAATGGTTACAATTAATTTCCTGATATCCTGGTAATCTTCACTAAATATTTTACTGTTTATATTATAGACATCGTTCGGTTTTTGCATTACTCTATTCACCCAAGCCGGGTTGTTTTTGTTCATGCGAACTATCTGCATTTCGTAAGCTCCATTTGGTTTAATAATTTCAATCCCAACAGAATCACAGCTGAAAAATGACTTTTCAAGCTTAGCAGTTGAGTCGATGGTGATACTATTGCTAGCGCATTTTATAACAAGTTGTTGTGCTTTTGCATTTTTATATGATAAAGCAGAAAGCAAGAGGAGTAATAAAAAATATTTCATGATGTTTAATTAAGTTAATTTATTTTGATTGTAACCTTAAAACTGTCAGCCTCATTAATAGGTTTCTTGATTATAGTTTAGATTTATTTTAAAATATTTAATAAACCTCCCATCTTTACTTATGGTTACAATTAAGTCGTTAAAAACTACATA
>CAZRVA010000030.1:5455-26467 GCA_964603255.1 uncultured Chitinophaga sp. | reverse complement strand
AACAACAAATTGGCGAAAACAAATTGTACGAACGTGTAATAAAAACGTTTTCAACTATGGCAACCGATGAACAATTGATGTTTGTGGTTGGGGCAACAAAACCTCAAGAGTTGGGCGAAATACGAAAACAAGTTCCGGGTTATTTCTTTTTGGTTCCGGGTGTTGGCGCGCAAGGTGGTAGCTTGGTTGATGTAGCAAAACACGGTATGAATAAAGATTGTGGTTTGTTAATTAATGCATCGCGCAGTATCATTTATGCGAGCAACGGAACTGATTTTGCAGATAAAGCCGCTGCCGAAGCAAAACTTATGGCCGATGAAATGGCGGTGCTTTTAGCTGAATATGGAATCATTTAAGCAGGTTTGATTTTTGCTAAACTACAACTATAATTAGTTTAGGGTTGATGTATTGCAATTGGTAAAAACAGTTAAATTTGTTTTTACCTTAAACCCTAATTGCAATGAAAGAAGATTTACTCCACTTTATTTGGCAGCAGAAAGTACTATTAAAGCAACAATTAAAAACCACCGATGGCAAAGCTATTGAAGTAATAAAAATAGGCTCGTTAAATACAGATGCCGGTCCAGATTTTTTTAATGCACGCATAAAAATTGGCGATACGCTTTGGGCCGGTAACGTAGAAATACATTTAAAAAGCAGCGATTGGGTTAAACACAAACATCACACAGATAAGGCATACAAAAATGTTATTTTACATGTGGTGTTTGAGCACGATGCGGAGTTAAACCTTCCTACGCTAGAATTAAAAAATTACCTTTCTAATAGTTTCCTAAACGGTTATTACAACCTGCAGCAATCAGCTTTACGTGTGCCTTGCCAAAACATGTTAAGCTTACCTGAAGAGATTAAACTTGAATTGTTTTTACACCGACTTTCGGTTGAACGATTGGAACAAAAGTGTGTGGCATTAGAGCATCAACTAAACGAGTTTGGCAACAGTTGGGAGAAGTTGTTTTATGTTACCACAGCCAAATATTTTGGGATGAAAATTAATGCTGAACCATTTATTCAATTGGCTCAAAACATTCCGGTAACATTGTTTGCCAAACACAAACACAACAGCACACAAATAAACAGTTTGGTGTTTGGGGTAAGTGGTTTTTTACCTGCTCATCAACCCGATGAATACACACAACAAATGCACAGCGAGTTTTTGTTTTTACAAACCAAATACAACCTGCCGCAGCTAAACAAAAGCGAGTGGAAATTTGCCAAAACACGTCCGGCTAATTTCCCAACCATAAGGCTTGCACAGTTCGCAGCCTTGGTATTTCAATCGGTGCATTTGTTTAGTAAAATGATGGAGGCTGAAAGCTTAATACAAGTAAAGAAATTGTTGCATGTAAGTCCTCCGGAAAAACTTAATTTAAATGCATTACATCATGCCAACCATATAGTAAAACCTGTTATGGGCGAGCAGTTTTTAAATCATTTAATTATCAATGCAATTGTACCCATTAAGTTTTTGTATGGTAAACATATGTTAAACGAAACATACTGCGAACAAGCTTTAAATTGGTTAGAAGAAATTGAACCCGAAAACAATAGTATTGTTAAATTTTGGAAAACAAGTGGCATCAAACCAAAGCATGCATTACATTCGCAAGCACTTATTCAATTAAACAATATGTATTGCACACAACATAAATGTTTAAATTGTGCAATCGGAAATCATATTTTAAACCAACATGCATAAACTTATTTTCCTGCTTTGTAGCATACTTTTTTTAAATGTAAGTCAGGCGCAGCAGGTTGTTTTTTTCAACCCTAAAATCAATAAAACCATTATTGTTAAGCCGGGCGCAAAGGTGTTTTTGGGTTACAAAGGCTACAACGGGAATACAGAGTTTGCGGCAAACACCGTAACTGCCATAACAGACAGTACCATTACTTTAGGGGTTGATTTGAGTTTTTGGTTTCCAAAAAGAAAGCCAAGTGCATCAACCAATAATTACAAAACCATTTTACTGAAAGATATTACACACTTTAGGAAAAGAAGTTTTGGTGGCGAAATGATAAAAAGTACTATGCAAATTGGTGCAGCTGTGGGTTCAGTATTTTTATTGTCTGATTTATACAGAAGTAGTGATGTAAGCAGAACAGGTGCCGTATTAATTTCTATTGGTGCGGGAGCTTTGTTAAATTTTTCGGCAAAAATCATTTTCCCCGAAAATGCCAAATACCGTATGCAAGACGGTTGGATAATCAACCCAAAGCCAAATGAAGTGGTGCCAAATGGAAGAAATTAACCCAACTGTAAATTAATTTGCCATTTTACAAGCTAACCGATTAAATTTGTGTGTGGTTAACATGGAAAAGAAAATAAAGTACTTTGTAGAAAAATACGCTTTTGGCGTATGTAGCGAACTTGGCGACAGATTTGGCATAGCCTCATCGCGCATCAGGTTGTATTTTATTTACACCTCCTTTATTACAATGGGTTCGCCAATAATTGTGTATTTGGTAATTGCTTTTTGGCTCAACTTTAAAAAGTACGTTCGCCAGCGTTTTACCCTTTGGGATTTATAAACCCGATAATCCCTTAAATACTTGAAAAAGCCCGCTATTATTTTTGCAGTTTTATCGGTATACATTGTAGCTGCATTTGCTTGGTGGACATACGCCCACATTAAAAGCAGTAAAGACATTTACATCGAACAAGGTAAATACCTGGAGTTGTTGCCTTATAAAGCCTCATTGGATGTAAGGGCAGCAGTTGATCAAGAGTTGTTTAAAGATACACTTGGTTTTAAAGAATACTTCTATTTTAATTATCCGGAGTTAAATTTAGAGTTTGACCATACGCAAGATCCGCTTTATAATTACGCCATCACCCCAAAAAAATCGGCAGTAGAAGCTATAGAAAAACTTTACAAACGCAGGGTTTGGATGTATGGACTTGAAGGTGTGGTGATGGTGTTGTTGTTGTTTTGGGGCATTATTTGGATTTACCGCAGCCTGCAAAACCGTTTAAACTTAAAGCGCCAACAAAGTAATTTTTTACTTTCTATTACGCATGAGCTTAAAACGCCAATCGCCTCCATTAAACTTTACCTCGAAACATTAATTAAACGTCCAAACTTGGATAAGGCACAAGCCGAAACCATGATGCGCAACTCATTAAGTGATGTTACCCGTTTGCGTGATTTGGTAGAAAATCTATTATTGGCTGCTCAGCTAGATACACATAAGTTTAAATTGAGTTTTTCTCAGGTAAATTTATCAAACTTAATACACGATGTGGCAGATAAGTATGTATTACCTCGAAATTTGCAACATAGGTTAAAAGTACAATTACAACCAGATGTATATGCCAATGTTGATGCCATTGCCATGGAAATGGTTTTGACGAATTTATTAAGTAATGCGTTTAAATATTCGCCAAATGACAAACCGGTAACGGTTACTTTGCAAAAAGAATCGAACGGTATAAAAATAAAGGTAATTGATGAAGGTACGGGAATTTCGGCCGATGATAAAAAACACCTTTTTGGTATGTTTTACAGGGCAGAGGATGAAAATGTACGCAAAAGCAAAGGAACGGGACTTGGTCTGTTTATTGTAAAAAATTTACTAAATCATCACAATGCCACGATTATTGCAAACGATAATGCACCTTCAGGGGTTATATTCGAAATAACACTACAAAAACATGACACAGCATAGAATTTTATTAGTTGAAGACGAAGAGCATTTGCAACATGCCATTAAACTAAATCTTGAGTTAGAGGGATATGTTGTTAACGCAGTTGGTGATGGAAACTCAGCCATCAAGGCATTTAGAGAAGAGAAATTCGACTTGGTAATTTTAGATATCATGTTGCCAGAAACCGATGGCTTGATGGTGTGCGAAAACATCAGATTGCACGATGCCAATGTGCCGGTTATGTTTTTATCTGCAAAAAATACTGCTGCCGATAGGGTTTTAGGCCTGAAAAAAGGTGGCGATGATTACATGACAAAACCCTTCGACTTGGAAGAATTGCTGTTACGTGTAAAAAAGTTAATTGAGAAAAACGACCGCATGCACCAGCAAGCCGATAACAAGGTAAGCAGTTTATATAAGTTTGGTCCTAATTGGATTAACTTTGAAAGTTACGAAGCACAAGGTGTTAATGGCAAAATTGACCTAACTAAAAAAGAAATTTTGTTAATGAAGCTCCTTATAGAAAATAAAAACCAGGTGGTTAGCCGCGAGCATATATTAAAAGTAGTGTGGGATTACACTGTTATACCAAACACCCGCACTATTGATAATTTTATCTTGTCTTTGCGCAAATACTTCGAAATTGATCCTAAAGAACCACAATATATTCAAAGTGTGCGTGGTGTTGGGTACAAATTTGTGGAGTAATACATTTCGTTTTTCCCCAATTTGCTGCTGTTACAAGCAAATAAATCAGCAAACAAGTTTTTTCTTCAGGTTTTTTTCACATTTTGTTGTGAATTATAAAATGATGCCGTACTTTTGCCACCCCGAAAACTAAACTTATAGGTTGTGGATACATTAAGTTACAAAACAAAATCGGCCAATAAAGCTACTGTTACTAAAGAGTGGTTTGTGTTTGATGCGGAAGGCCAAACAGTTGGACGTTTTGCCACTAGATTGGCAAACATTTTAAGAGGTAAGCACAAGACGAGCTTTACACCTCACGTAGATTGCGGTGACAACGTTATTATTATCAATGCTGATAAAGTACGTTTCACAGGTAATAAAATGAACGACAAAGAATACGTGTTCTATTCAGGTCATCCTGGTGGACAACGTTTCGTATCAGCTAAAAACATGATGGCGAAACGTCCTACCTATGCCGTAGAACATGCAATTGAAGGTATGTTACCAAACAACAAACTTGGTCGCGAAATCTTCAGAAATCTTTTCGTTTACGCTGGTAGCGAGCATCCGCACGCTGCTCAACAACCAAAAGTATTAAAATTCTAAGAGATGGAAGTTATAAACGCATTAGGTAGAAGAAAAACTTCAATTGCTCGTGTTTACTTAACAGCAGGTACAGGCAAATTTGAAGTAAACGGTCGTGAGTCGAAAACTTACTTCCCTACAATAGTATTGCAACACAGCATTTTCCAACCATTTGAGGTAACAGGTACAATGGGTCAGTTTGACGTTACTTGTAATGTTGCTGGTGGTGGAGTTGCAGGCCAAGCAGATGCCATTAAATTAGGTGTTGCTCGTGCATTAGTTGCTCATAATCCTGAATTGAAACCGGCTTTAAAGGCTGAAGGTTTAATGACACGTGATCCTCGTATGGTTGAGCGTAAAAAACCTGGTCAGAAGAAAGCTCGTAAGCGTTTCCAATTCGTTAAACGTTAGTATTTATTTTTTAAAAATTATATGTCACAAATATCACAACAAGAGTTGTTGGAAGCGGGTGTACACTTCGGTCACTTAACCCGCAAATGGAATCCAAAAATGGCACCATACATTTTTATGGAAAAAAATGGAATCCACCTTATCGACCTTAACAAAACTGCTGTTAAGCTTGAAGAGGCCGCACATGCCATCAAAAACATCGTAAAATCAGGACGTAAAATCCTTTTTGTTGCAACCAAAAAGCAAGCAAAAGAAATGATTGAAAACGAAGCTAAGCGCGTAAATATGCCTTTCGTAACCGAGCGTTGGTTAGGTGGTATGTTAACTAACTTCAGCACTGTTCGCAAATCAATCAAGAAATTGCAAACGTTAGATAAAATGGCTACAGATGGCACTTATGCTAACATGGCTAAAAAAGAACGTTTAATGGTTGAGCGTGAAAAAGAAAAATTACGTAGAGTATTAGGCGGTATTGCCGACTTAAACCGTTTACCTGCTGCTTTATTTATCGTAGATATCAAGCGTGAGCACATTGCCATTGCAGAAGCACACAAATTAAATATCCCAACCTTTGCTATGGTAGATACCAACTCAGATCCAACTGTTGTTGATTATGCTATCCCTGCAAATGATGATGCTGCAAAATCAATCGCTTTAATATCTCGTGTTATTACTGACGCTATTGTGGAAGGCTTAGCCGAACGCAAAAAAGAGAAAGAAACAGACACTGATAAAGAAAAAACAGAGGAAGCTGTTGAAGCATAAATATTAAACTTAAATCGGCCCGCAAGGCCGATTTCTGTATAGCTTTTAGAGTAAAATAATTTAATCATCAAATATTAATAATAATACAATGAGTACTATTAGTGCTGCTGATGTAAACAAATTGCGCCAAATGACTGGCGCTGGTATGATGGACTGTAAAAAAGCCCTTACCGAAACCAATGGCGATTTTGACGCTGCTGTAGATTTCCTTCGTAAAAAAGGTGCTAAAGTAAGCGCTGCTCGTGCCGATAGAGATGCTAAAGAAGGTGCAATTATTGCAAAAACTTCTGCTGATAATAAATTAGGTATCATCATTCAATTAAGCTGTGAAACTGATTTCGTTGCTAAGAATGAAGATTTCGTAAAATTTGCTAACAGCATTGCTGATTTAGCTTTAACTCACAAACCTGCTACTGCTGATGCGTTAAAAGCATTAGATTTAGGCGGACAACCATTAAGCGAGCGTTTAATGGAGCAAGTGGGTAAAATTGGCGAAAAAATTGACGTAGTTAAATATGAGGTTGTTGAAGCAAATAACGTAGTAGCTTACATTCACGGTGCAAACCGTTTAGGTGTATTGGTTGCTATGAACAATGCTCCAAGCGAAGCTAACTTAGTTGCGGGTAGAGATGCTGCTATGCAAGTTGCTGCATTAAATCCTGCTGCTGTTGATAAAGATGGTGTTGATTCATCAGTTATTGAGCGTGAGTTAGAAATCGCTAAAGACCAAGTTCGTGCTGAAGGTAAACCTGAAAACATGATCGAAAAAATTGCTCAAGGTAAATTGGCTAAATTCTACAAAGAAAATACCTTATTAAACCAAGAGTTTGTTAAAGACGGTAGCTTAACTGTTGCCCAAATGCTTGATAAAGCAGAAAAAGGTTTAACTGTTACTTTATTTAAGCGTGTATCGCTTTAATTCATTGTGATATTAAAATCATAATTAAAAGTCGCTTGTAAAAGCGACTTTTTTTATGCGCTAAACCGGCTAATTTACCAATGGTAACAAATAATTTCGCTAATTGCAGCCATGCACTTATATTTACCTCCACATTGGTGGTAATACACTAGTGTAGCTTAACTTTCGTTTATAGTATTTTAATGAAACAAACTTTTTTTATTTTAAGTTGGATATTACTGTGGAGCCTAACTTCACACGCGCAAACACAGGGTCAGGTTATTGATGAAATTGCCGCAGTTGTTGGTGATAATATCATCATGCAATCTGAAATTGAAGTGGAGTTTCAACAGTTGCAAAAAGATATTGGTTCGCTAAATGATAGTGCACGATGTGCTATTATGCGACAAAAAATTGTAGAGCGAATGCTGCTTACGCAAGCTCAGTGGGATAGTATTCCATTAAGTGATGAGCGTGTTGATGCAGAGTTGGATAAACGAATTCGTTTTTTTGCATCGCAGTTTCTAGGCGGACAAAAAGAGATGGAAAGTTACTACGGTAAATCCATCACTGAAATTAAGGCAACTAACCGAGAAAAAATTAAAGATGGATTGTTGGTGCAAGAAATGCAGGGCAAAATTTTAAGCAGTGTTAAAGTATCTCCTACAGATGTAAAAAAGTTTTATAACGAATTAGATAAGTTAGATAGTTTACCTTATTACAGTGCAGAGGTTGAATTGGCGCAGCTAATTATGGTGCCTAAAGTAAGTAAAGAGGCAAAACAATTGGCTTACGAAAAAATACAAGACTTACGCGATCGTATTATGAAAGGCGATAACTTTGGTACACTTGCTTTAATTTATAGCGATGACAAACGATCGGCACAAAAACGTGGCGAGTTGGGTTTCTTTACACGTGGCGATATGGTACCGGAGTTTGAGGCCGCTGCATTTAAGTTAAAGCCTGATAGTGTATCAAAAATTATTGAAACCAAATATGGTTACCACATTTTGCAATTGGTAGATAGAAGAGGTGATAATATCAACGTGCGCCATATCTTAATTAAACCACAAATTTTTAGGAGTGATGTAAACAATACAAAAGATTTATTGGATAGTATTTTGTGGCAAATCAAAATTGATTCGTTAACGTTTGAAAAAGCTGCACAAAAGTTTAGTGATGATGAAAACACCAAAGCTAACGGTGGTTTTATTACCGATGGAACTGTTGGTACCAATAAAATTCCTTTGGATGAATTACCTAAAGACATCTTTTTTCAGATTGAAAACTTAGAGCCGGGCAAGATAACCGAACCGGAGTTGATTACCTTACCAACACCCGACAGGCAACAAGCATGGCGTGTGTTTTATTTAAAATCTGAGGCAGCACCACACCGTGCAAACCTGCGCGATGATTACCAAAAAATGCAAGCATTGGCATTACAACGCAAACAAATGTTGGCCATGCAAAATTGGATTGAGAAACACAAAAAAGCATTTTATATACAAATTAGTGAGCAGTATAAAACCTGCGATAACCTTCAGGAGTTTACTAATAAATAACTATTTGTAACATGAGCACAAACTACACAAACGATGTGGAAGCGGCCAATGCGCTTCATCAAAAGTATAAAGAATTAAAAAGCGAAATAGGTAAAGTAATTGTTGGCCAACATGATGTGGTTGATGCCGTATTGATGTCGATTTTTGCAAATGGACATACCTTATTGGTGGGTGTTCCGGGTTTGGCAAAAACGTTGTTGGTACGCACCATTTCGGAGGTGTTGGATTTAAATTTTAGTCGCATACAATTTACGCCCGATTTAATGCCAAGTGATATTACGGGTAGCGAAATTTTAAACGACAAACGTGAGTTTAGTTTTGTGCGTGGTCCTTTATTTGCCAATATTGTGTTGGCTGATGAGATTAACCGTACACCGCCAAAAACACAAGCTGCTTTGTTAGAAGCTATGCAAGAACGTAATGTAACGGTTAACGGAAAACTGCATCATTTAGAGCAACCGTTTTTTGTGTTGGCAACTCAAAATCCAATAGAGCAAGAAGGAACTTATCCGTTACCTGAAGCGCAATTAGATCGTTTTATGTTTAATGTGGTGTTGGGATATCCAACTTTACAGGAAGAATTGGAAGTAATAAAAAATACCACCGGAAATCATCAAACCAAACTAAATAAAATATTACACGGCAACGATATTTTGGCTTTCCAACAATTGGTGCGCAAAGTACCTGTTGCCGATAATGTATTGGAGTATGCGGTAAAATTGGTGGCTCAAACCCGACCAAATACCACTTTAGCAGGTGCAAAAGTTAACGAGTATGTAAGCTTTGGTGCTGGTCCGCGTGCCGGACAGTTTTTGGTGTTAGGTGCCAAATGCCATGCCTTATTACGCGGTAACTACAGCCCCGATATTGATGATGTGAAGGCCGTTGCCTTTAATGTGTTGCGCCACCGTATTGTTAAAAACTACAAGGCCGAAGCCGAGGGTGTAAGCATTGAGCAAATTATAACAGGCTTAATGTAATTAAGCTTTACACAAAACCATGAACAGAACCTGGGCCATTTTACTTTCTGTTATTTTTCATCCGGTTTTTGTAAACCTTTTGGGTTTTGTTGCGGTAATAGAACTAAACCCGCATTTGCAAGCCGGACTAACGCCACAAGCCAAGTGGTTTTACATTATGTATGTGTTTATCAGCACGGGATTAATTCCATTATTTGTGGTAGTAGCACGCAAGGCTTTGGGTTTTAGCAACAGCATTATGCTAAACAATGCCGATGACAGGCACATTCCGTACATAGTAACCGCCACCGCTTACCTTTTTGGCTATTACATGTTTATTAAAATTGGTACACCACACGTCATGCAAGGTTATATGTTGGGCAGTGCATGTATTTTGGTAGCTGTTTTAATCATTAATTTTCGTACAAAAATAAGCGCACACGCAACGTCATTAGGGGCATTGGTTGGGTTGATATTAGCTTTATCACCCATTATGATGTTTGATGTAAGAATATTATTAATACCCTTATTATTGATTAGCGGATTAACAGCAACTTCTCGCTTGGCTTTAGAAGCACACACGCACCAACAACTATACTCCGGTTTTGGATTGGGTTTTTTATTGATGTGGTTGATGCTTTAACGGCAATAATAAAATTATAGCACATAGCATACAATTATGCCCCGTGTTTCTTATTTTTAAAAAATGAAACAAGCCTTTTTAACATGCTTATTACTCCTATTTGCGGTTAAGTGCATCAATGCTCAAAACACCCAGGTATTCCATAATGCTGATAGCACCACAAACAGAACAGTTAAACTTTTGAATAGTGGTAAGGAGAGTACATTATATAGTTTGAGTTGGCATCGCGGTACTGATACAACAATTAATGATGATAATCTTTATTATAAATTAAATATGATAGATGCATCTGGTAATTTGATAAGCAATAAGGATCTGTATAAGAACGGAACAATAGTTCGTGATTACCAATCGTTGTTAGCTCTTGACAGAAGTTTTGTTATTGTTTCCATAAATGACACGACAGAAAATCGTCAGCATCATATTAATTATATAAATAATAACTTAAACACAGACAGCTTTGTAATAATGAGTTTAGATAGCTTAGACTTTATGTACACTTATTGTAAACAAAATGATACTCTTGCAATTTTATTAAGTGAAAGTAGGGTTCTTTCAAACAAAGCTTATATAGTATTAGCTGACACACAAGGAAACGCATTTGTTAGGAAGCGCATAAATTACGAGTATTATTATGGACAATCAAACCAAATAATCATTCTTCCACTATGCATTATTAGTGATGGTAGTGGTGGTTTTATTTCAGCAGGATGGTACGATAGTGCTGGTACTGATAGAAAAAATCACCTTTTAGCAGTGGATGCGTTTGGGAACATAAAATGGCAATATAAAGAACAACGCATTGCAAGCTCATACATAAAAGGCATACAACTAATGCCTGATAAAACTATTTTAGCCTATGGTGCTTATGGCGATTTTATGTACTTGGCCAAGTTTAACCAACAAGGGCAACTGCTTAGCGAAAACTTTTATTATCCGGGAGGTTTTGGCGATGCACCAACGGGCAACTGTAACATTATAAATGTAAAAATTATTGATGGTTATATATATGCTGTGGGCAGTACACACGGCAAGTTAAACTCATTAAACACCACAACCGATTTAGGTACATTATTAAAACTTACCATGGATGGAGAGCCACTTTGGGCTAAGGTTTTTGGCAACTATTACTATTTTAATATACTCGATCAAATTTACCAAACAGCCGATAACCGTTTGCTGTTAGCAGGTTTAGTTGTAGACAGTACGCAACAACCTATACGTGGTGTTAGTTGGTATGTAAGCACCGATACCGCGGCCAACCAAACTTTACCTTGGTGCCAATTAATTAAAGCAGAAAGGTATTATCCGTTTAGTGGTGTAAACGAAGCGCAGATAGACAACTCGGCAATTCATATATACCCAAACCCCACAGATGGTAATTTAACCATAGAAAATCGCTTACAAGCAAAACTGCAATCGGTTCAGTTTTATAACACAAGTGGTGTACTTTGCTATACTGAAGAGATAAACAGCAATACTTCACAAATAGCAATAAAGGCAACACACTTACCACAAGGTTTGTATTACATAAAAATAAATACACCTCAGGGTCAGGTGGTAAAAAAAATTATTAAGGAGTAAGTTGCCCTTAGAACATATTATTGTGGTTGATGCTTTAGCGGCAATAATAAAATTATAGCACATAGCATACAATTATGCTCCGTGTTTCTTATTTTTAAAAAATGAAACAAGCCTTTTTAATTTGTTTATTAATATTATTTGCCGCCAAGTTTACCAATGCCCAAAATACACAAGTCTTTCATAATGCTGATAGCACCACAAACAGAACAGTTAAACTATTGAATAGTGGTAAGGAGAGTACATTATATAGTTTAAGTTGGCATCGCGGTACAGACACTACAATTAATAATGGAAATTATTTTTACAAATTAAATAAAATTGATACATCAGGTAGGCTAATTTCTTCGCGTAACTTGTTTAAAAATGGTATATGGACTGTTGATATTACCACAAATATAGCGAACCAAAACCACTCGTTATTCGGTCAATATTCAGACAGCTTATCTCCGCATTATATTGGAATTTTTACAGACAGCTTGAGTTTTGATAGTTTTGCAATACAATCTAGCATAAGTGTCGCCTATGTGCATACCTATATAAAACGCAATGACTCATTATTTATAATTAGCAGAGATGATTTAAATGGCTATGGTAAAATGTACTTATTAATTACCGATACTTTGGGCCACTATTTAACCCATAAGCGCATAAATTACGAAGTAATGGTGCATGGAAAAAACGGCATTATGTTAATTCCGTTGTGCATGATTGATGATGAAAATGGAGGATTTATAATTGGTGGGAGTCGTGATAGCACTGAGAGGAAACAACATCTTTTTGGCTTAGATGTTAGCGGCAACATAACATGGCGATATATTGAAAATAGGATTGCAGGCTCATACATAAAAGGCATACAACTAATGCCTGATAAAACTATTTTAGCCTATGGTGCTTATGGCGATTTTATGTACTTGGCCAAGTTTAACCAACAAGGGCAACTGCTTAGCGAAAACTTTTATTATCCGGGAGGTTTTGGCGATGCACCAACGGGCAACTGTAACATTATAAATGTAAAAATTATTGATGGTTATATATATGCTGTGGGCAGTACACACGGCAAGTTAAACTCATTAAACACCACAACCGATTTAGGTACATTATTAAAACTTACCATGGATGGAGAGCCACTTTGGGCTAAGGTTTTTGGCAACTATTACTATTTTAATATACTCGATCAAATTTACCAAACAGCCGATAACCGTTTGCTGTTAGCAGGTTTAGTTGTAGACAGTACGCAACAACCTATACGTGGTGTTAGTTGGTATGTAAGCACCGATACCGCGGCCAACCAAACTTTACCTTGGTGCCAATTAATTAAAGCAGAAAGGTATTATCCGTTTAGTGGTGTAAACGAAGCGCAGATAGACAACTCGGCAATTCATATATACCCAAACCCCACAGATGGTAATTTAACCATAGAAAATCGCTTACAAGCAAAACTGCAATCGGTTCAGTTTTATAACACAAGTGGTGTACTTTGCTATACTGAAGAGATAAACAGCAATACCACACAAATAGCAATAAAGGCTACACACTTACCACAAGGTTTGTATTACATAAAAATAAATACCCCCCAGGGTCAGGTGGTAAAAAAAATTATTAAGGAGTAAGATTTATAACTATTGGCATAAGTTATAAATCACATTGGTATTACTTATTTAGCTACAAAATAAAAATCGCCACCTTCGTAGTTCAATGCATCGTTTGGGTTAATGGGTTTTAAAGCAAAATCAACCAACGCATTTATTTGGTAGCCCAAAGGCAAAAACAAATCAAAAATAAGTTTACGGTTTTCGGCACTGCTAATTTCCATTTGTATGGTGGGCTTAAACTTAGCAATGGTTTTTATAAAATGAGGCATTACGTAAATTTCGTAGCCTTCTACATCACACTTTAAAAAATCAAAACGGGCTAAGTTGGCAAACAACTCATCGGGTACACGCATGTTTACATCATAGGTTTGCATGTTGTTTTGTTGTGTATCGCCATCAATCACCTTGGTTAATCCGTGTCTAAAAACACCATCAACCACAGGTGTTCCCATTTGTATGGTTTTGTTTTCGCCACCTAATGCAGTTTGATGCAACGTAATGTTACCTAAGCCAAACTGTGTGGTATTTTTAATAAATAACTTGGCAAATAAATCAACCGGTTCTACTGCGTGTACATGCCCATTGTGGCCTACAAATTTTGATAAAAATACCGAGTAGTAACCCACGTTTGCACCAATATCAACACAAACAAAACCTGGTTTAACCAACTCTTTTAAAAAAAACAACTCAGGGTATTTTTTCTTTAAAAATCCACCACGTATTAAACGGATGTATACATCACTTACCAAAGCCAAATACTTTTGGTGGCCAAGCATGTCTAATAAAAGTGCGCGCAGTTGTTTTTCCATGTTATTTTGGGAGGGTAAATTACAAAGTTTACTTCACTTCTTCGTAATCTACGTATTCGCCAATATTTTTATCGGTTGGTTTTTGTGTTTTATTAATTTTAGGGTTGATGGTTACATTGCCTTCCGGTTGTTGTTGGTTAGGTGCGTTGTAATGATGGTGATGATGGGTATCAAACCTAAATACTTTTGTTTTTACCGTACCGCCCATGTATTTACCAAACAGCAACCTAAACAGTACATAAAACAAAAACAGATATATTAAAAACTTAATCATGTGCTTAATTTATGTGGGTGCAAATGTACTACTTAATAGGCTTCACACCAACAAACTTTAACCCACTTTCCATCGCAGTGTTGTCTGTTAAGTGAATTAAGGTTTGAAAATAATGAGTATTTTTCCGTTTTAAAATTCTTTTAAAACACAAATCTCTCTCCTTTTGGGTTGGCACCCAAACCGCCTTCACTTTTAACTCGTTGTTATTTATTGTTTTTGGCCTCGTTGATTGCTGCGCAGTTTTCTTGATAAAAAAGTAAACAAAAAATCAAGGCTTACGACAATTTTACAACAATCTACTGAGTCCGTTTTTTCCGCGCAATCCAAGCCACTGCGTTCCGGGATTGCTTACAGTGGCCATTACACAAACGCCCTCATTGATTGTTAAGTAAAATTCTCGTAGGCCGATAGAATCCTTCAAGCATTATTCAATGTAAAAGCGTTTCCTATTTAATATCTGTCTAGTTTTATAACATGCTAGAAAGTATGCGGATATACATTTTAATCTTTGTGGTATCTATCTTGTTACTGATTATTGTTTGAGTTGGAATCAACCCAACGTTTACATTAAAAAATACCTAATTAAAAACGCAGCAACCAACAAAGCATAAATACCTGCGGTTTGTTTATTAATGGTATTGCGCAGTTTAATTTGCTCGGGGTTTTGGGTTGATGTAAACACAAAAAATGGTATTCCCGATTTTATTTTTGTCCAAACACTGCTTGCATCAGAAAGGTATTCGTTAAAAGTTAACTGCTTTTCAGGATGCATGAAATTGTAGTAATTCCATCCACGTGTATTCATTAACGTAGCAGCAATTAAACCCACAATAATTAAAAAGATAAGCATACCTCTATTAACTAAAAATATTAAACACAATTAAACTGCTTACGTATGCAAGGGCTGTCATATACACAAATTGCACAATAGGCCATTTCCACGATTTGGTTTCTGCTCTAACAATAGAAAGCGTGCTCATACATTGCATAGCAAATGCATAAAACACCATCAACGAAAGTATAGTTGCAATGGAATAAAGCGGCTCACCTTTTTCATTTTTTTCTGCCATCATTTTTTGTTTGATGGTGTTTAAATCATCGCCTTCTGCTCCGCCACCTACACTGTAAATGGTGCTCATGGTTCCTACAAAAACTTCGCGTGCAGCTAATGAAGTTAATAAAGCAATGCCCATTTTCCAATCAAAACCTAATGGTTTAATGGCAGGTTCAATCCACTTACCAAACTCACCGGCATAACTTGCTTGCAAACGCTCAGCACTTTTTTGTGCGGCCAATTCTTCGCTACTTACTGTAGCATCAGCACTCATAGCCATCGTTGCAAACTTTTCATCAATAGCACGCATGTTACCACGCGGACCAAAAGATGCAAAGGCCCAAAGAATAACAGATACCGCTACAATGATTTTACCGGCACCAACTACAAAAGCACTTCCTTTTTCGTATAAGGTAATTAGTAAATTGTTCCAAACGGGTAATTTATAACCCGGTAATTCCATAATAAAATAGGCCGAACCTTTTGCATGAACAAACAACTTAAACACAGCAGCACTTGCCAATGCAGCAATAAATCCTAATAGATACATGGCCATTAAAACCACACCATGCACATTAAACGGACCCCATTTTGCTGTTTCGGGAACCAGCATACCAATTAGTAAAGTGTATACGGGCAAACGTGCAGAGCAACTCATTAATGGTGTTACCAAAATGGTAATTAATCTTTCCTTTTTATTTTCGATGCTGCGGCTGGCCATGATACTTGGAACAGCGCAAGCCATACCACTAATAAGCGGTACAATACTTTTGCCATTCATTCCAAACGGACGCATGATTCTATCCATGATAAAACCCACACGTGCCATGTATCCCACATCTTCTAACACCGCAATAAATGCAAACAGAATAATAATTTGTGGTAAGAAAATAATTACACCACTTAAACCTGCAACTACACCATGTACCAATAAATCGTTAAGCACCCCATCAGGCAATGATTTTTCTATGGTTTCACTTAACCAGGCAAAACCCATTTCAACCCAATCCATTGGGTATGCACTCCAGGAGAATATGGCTTGAAAAACCAAAAACAACAATCCTAAAAATATTACCAAACCCCAAATACGGTGGGTTAAAATAACATCGGCTTTTTGGGTAATGTTTTTAATAACATGATTGGTTTTTTGTCTGCGGCTTAAACGCACCGCCTCATCAATAACTTTATAGCGTTGTAAGATTTCTAACTCTTGAAATTGCTTGGGGTTGAAGTTATACTTTTCGAAAGCAGCATTAATTTGTTTGGCCTTGTTGTTTAGATAAACACCGGCATTAATGGCGTATTGTAAGGCAGCATAAGGATTTTTTTTATCTGTTATTTCGCCAATTTCATTCAACAAGTTTTGGTCAACCTGATTGATGTTGAAGTAGGTTACCTTTTTATGTTTGCTTTCGTCAAGCAACAAATTTTTAATTTTTGATATGCCCTCTTTGTTGCGTGCATTAATCGAAACAACAGGAATACCAAGCTCTTTAGCCAAAATATCCAACTCGTAAAAAATACCTTTACGCTCGGCTAAATCAACCATATTTAAAGCTAAAATTACCGGTACACCTAAATCTGCAACCTGAGTAAGCAACAATAAATTGCGTTTAAGGTTACTGGCATCGGCAATAAATAAAACCAAATCAGGAAAATTTGTTTCGGCTTTGTTTCTTAAAATATCATAGGTAACCAGCTCATCAGCCGATTTCGGATAAAGGCTGTAGGTACCCGGCAAGTCAATAATTTGTGCACGGGTTTCGGCATTTAATTTACTGTAACCTATTTTCTTTTCAACTGTAGTACCCGGAAAATTGCTCACCTTATGGTTTAAGCCTGTTAAGGCATTAAACAAACTGGTTTTGCCACTGTTGGGGTTACCGGCTAATGCAACTGTTATTTCCTGCTTCACTGTAGTTATTTCACATTAATATCAATACAATCGGCATCACTTAAACGCAAGCACATTTTGTACTCGCCAACCCTTATGGCAATTGGGTCGCCAAAAGGAGCGATGTTTTCAAGTTCTACTTCTTCGCCCGGTAACAAGCCCATTTCAAACAACTTTAAACTAAGCTCTTCGCCATGTACTGCTTTAACTGTAGCTATTTGATTAAACTGTAATTCCGATAGTTTCACCCTATTGTTTGTATTGGTTGGTGGGCGAATTTAGATTATTTCTAAAGAAGGAAAAAATGATAGTTGTTGGAAATTGAAAGATTTTAGGACTGAGTTTATCTCACTTCAAAACTGCCATTAACAATTTTTTAAGTTTTGTATACCAAAGCAAAAACACATGCGTTTACACAAGTATAATACCTAACGCTATGTGGTACAGAGTTCTTTATTTGATGTTATTGATGATGGTCGTTGGTAACATCCAAGCACAAATGCCTGTTAATCCATTTAGGGTAAACTTTAATGTAAACGAGTTTACTTTAGATCAACAGGACCAAAGTATCCTACTGCAAGTTGTAAATAAATACAAGGCATCGCCTTATGCCGAAGTAACTATTGCAGCCCACACCGACAATGATGCCGACCAAAACTACAACCTTAACCTCTCTAAAAATCGTGCGAACGCTGTAAAACAATTTTTGATTAAACAAGGTGTAAAACCTACACACATTTTAACCAACTATTTTGGCGAAAACAAACCGTTGTTGGCTAACGATAATGCCAAAAATAAATCAGAAAACAGAAGGGTTGATGTGCAGGTAGACAACTACTCGTTTAAAAACGTAAACCAAATGCTTAAGGCAGCAGGCGGCAATTACAAACAAACGTTTACCATCAATCCTACTCAACCCAACAACATAAAAGGCAAAAATGGAACCACCATTTTTATTCCGGCCAATACTTTGGTTGATGCCAATAACAAACCGGTAAGCAAACCTGTTACAGTAAACTTATCAGAGTACTTAAACCCTAAAGATGCCATGCTCCAATCTTTATCAACCCAAACCACCGATGGACAACAGTTGGAAACAGGCGGTATGTTTAGTGTAAACGCTTATGCAGATAACAAAATGCTAAAAATAAAAAATGGTGCTGCATTAAAAGTAATCATGCCATCAAACAATATAAAAAACGACATGGAGATTTTTAATGGTGTGGTAAATAATAATGGTGTTACCGAATGGAAACCTACGGGTAAACCTTTTGTTGCCAATGGTGTAATTAAAGTACAGCAATACGATTTAAAAGACATGCGCTTTTACTTTAATGTTCCGACACCACCTAGGCCACCAGCTGCTCCATCAACCCCTCACTTAACAGTTGCAGAACCCGAACGTAAATTCTTTAACATTTGGGATAAGTTAACCTTAAGTAAGGCTGCTCGTTCTGAAAAATATGCTTTGTACAGAACACAAGTGCAAGAGAATAACTCTGCATTATTAACGAGACATAAAAATACGTATTTAAAATACAAGGCTAAACGAGCCAAATACGAAATTGATTTAACGAACTATAAAAATGCTTACACTGCTTCATTTAACAATTGGGTTGAACAACAAATAAAGTTGCAACAAATATTTTTAAAGTACGTACGTGATAACTACAAAGACAGTGTTGGTTTACAAAACTTAATTACTGTAAGTGCAGATTACAAAGTATTAAATAACAAAGAAATTGACGACTTAAAACAAAAAATGCACAACGGAAGATATCGCCATATGGCCGATAAACATGTGGCTGCTATGGGTTGTTTAGAAAAAATGAGAGACCTTGGATTGGTTGAATCGCATAACCGTTATGGTTGGCGTGATTACATTTCTTGTATTGATTTTCATGATAACAACTACCTAAGACGCAGTTTAAAAATTGCACCGGCATTATCGCAGGTGGCCATTGCAGAAGTAAACACTTTTGCACAAGTAGCTCATGTAAAAAATCAAGCTGCGTTTGAAAGTGAGTTAGCCGAACTTGAAAAAGAATTAACCTACACGGCTTACATTGAAAGTATGGGTACCATTAATTGTGATAGGTTTACCCGCACACCACAAAACCAATTTGTAAATATTAACATTCCTAATATTACGGATGCACAAGTGGCATTTTACATCGCTTCGCAAAAAAGCTTTTTGTATGCCAACAAAACTGCTAACGGTTATCAGGTCCGTATACCTAAAAACACCGATTACACTTTGTTTGTAATGAGCCTTCAAAAAAGTCAGCCTATGTTTTACACACAGGCCGGTAAAGCAGAAGCACCACAAACCATTAATGCCAGTTTACAACCCATTACCATAGCGCAATTAAAACAAGCATTCGATTCATTATAAACCCAATAATCATCCCGCTTTACAGGCTTGTGTGTGGCCTGTTGGCGGGATTGATTTTATATCCAAACATAAATTTCCCCTTTAACAAATCATCACGCATATTTGCAGCATGAGCAAACCAACTATTTGCGGATTTACCATGGTGCGCAATGCCGTAAAATTTGATTACCCCATTGTGGAGTCTATAAAAAGTATTTTACCTATTGTGGATGAATACGTGGTAGCCGTTGGCAATAGTGATGATGGAACATTGGAGTTGATTAAAAGTATTAACTCGCCCAAAATAAAAATTATTGAAACCATTTGGGATGATAGCTTACGCCAAGGCGGACAAGTATTGGCGGTTGAAACCAACAAATCGTTTGATGCAATTGCCGAAAATTTTGATTGGTGTTTTTACCTGCAAGGTGATGAAGTGGTGCACGAAAAATATCATCAAACCATTTTAGATGCTTGTGCTAAATACAAAGACCAAAAAGAGGTAGAAGGTTTGCTGTTTGGTTACACACATTTTTATGGCAGCTTTGATTATGTGGGCGACTCGCGTACTTGGTACCGTAAAGAAATACGCATCATAAAAAACGATAAAAGCATACGCAGTTATAAAGATGCGCAAGGGTTTAGAAAAGAGGGTCGTAAGTTACAAGTAAAACCTATTAATGCACAAATTTATCATTACGGTTGGGTACGCGATCCAAGGTTTCAACAAGCCAAACAAGAGAGTTTTAACAAGCTTTGGCATAGTGATGATTATGTGCAACAAAACGTAGCTACCGCAAACGAATACGATTACAAAACAATTGATTCACTCAAACGATTTGAAGGTACACATCCGGCCATTATGAAAGAACGTTTGCAACGCATGAATTGGGAATTTACTTGGGACATCAGCCAAAAGAAGTTTACATTTAAAGAAGGCTTTTTGTATTGGTTTGAAAAGCTAACCGGAAAACGTTTGTTTGAGTATAAAAACTATAAAGTAATATGAATAGCGCTCACAGAAGCCGCAAATTAGCACTGAAGATTTTAACAACTGAGGCAAGAAGAAAATATTTTCATATCAATACGCATTTCATTAAAACTATAAAGGTCTGACGCTTTTTAAGCGTGCTGATCTTTAAAACAAAAAACCACAGCACCCTTAAAGCACTGTGGTTTTAAATTAGGTATAAACGGATTATTTAATTTTTGCAGTAAACGGATTTCTTAAACCGCTAAAGTCTGCTAAAT
>CAZRVA010000030.1:0-5355 GCA_964603255.1 uncultured Chitinophaga sp. | reverse complement strand
GATTATTTAATTTTTGCAGTAAACGGATTTCTTAAACCGCTAAAGTCTGCTAAATCCATTTTAATAGAGCCTACAAATATTTCACTTTCGGCACGTATAGGAACTTTGTTTTCATCATCGGTTACCCAAAGTGTTAAAGCATCTGTATCTTTAAACACACGGCCTTCCAACAATTGTGGTTTTACTTTTAAAGTACGAAAAGTTCCTAAGTCGGTTTTTAAAACTTCTTTACCCACATACTTAAAACGTAACGGATAATTTTTTCCATCCATGTAAAAGTTAACCGGAAACACATCACCTGGTTTTGCATTGGTCATGTCGGTTGAACGGGCAAAATATATAGCCGAAGCAATATCTTGTGTACGCTCACCAATTTCTAACTTGCCTTTTACGCTGCTATTTGCAATACCATTTTCATGATCAAACAATACCAAATCAATAGCTTTGTATCCGCCCTCGCGTACGTTTTTAGTAGCTTTCCAAGGTATTAACGCCTCTTCATCCATGTAAGATTCAAATTGGTCTTTTACTTTAAACATCATATCAACCATACCAGTTGATTTACCAAAAACTTTAATGTAGTATGTATTGCGGTTGTTAACTTTAGCAGGTTTATTAGCCACTTCAAAATCGGCTGTACCACCATTAATTAAACCGTAATACACTTTGTACTTTAGCTTTTCGCCATAAGTAAACGCGGTGTTTACTCTTTTAGAAATTTCGTATTTCTTTTCGGTAGGTTTTACCTCCTCCATGGGCGCATTTTGTGCCAATGCAGCACCTATAAATAAGCCGGTAGTTAATACAAATTTTCTCATAACAAATACTTTAGTACTTACGCGAATACAAAATGCTTGCCAAAATTAGATGTTAAACTCAATACCTTGAGCCAAAGGCAATTGTTTTCCGTAATTAATGGTATTGGTTTGTCTGCGCATGTATGCTTTCCAGCTATCGCTTCCACTTTCGCGACCACCACCTGTTTCTTTTTCGCCACCAAATGCACCACCAATCTCGGCACCACTGGTACCAATGTTTACGTTAGCAATACCACAATCGCTACCGGCAGCACTTAAAAATGCTTCAGCCTCTTGCAAGTTATCGGTAAATATTGATGAACTTAAACCTTGACGAACTCCGTTTTGTAAAGCAATGGCCTCATCAATGGTATTGTATTTCATGATGTATAAAATAGGCGCAAATGTTTCGTGCTGCACAATTTCAAAATGATTCTCCGCTTCAATAATGGTTGGTTTTACATAACAACCACTTTCGTATCCGGCACCACTTAATACTTCGGCACCACAAAGTACTTTACCTCCTTCTTGTTTTGCTTTTTCAATGGCATTTAAGTAGGCATTAACTGCATCTTTGTCAATTAATGGTCCAACCAAATTTTTAGGATTTAACGGATCACCAATGGTTAACTGTCCGTATGCTTTTACCAAAGTATCTTTAAATTTATCGTATACACTGCTATGCATAATTAACCTGCGGGTAGTTGTACAACGTTGCCCGGCAGTACCTACAGCACCAAATACCACAGCACGCACGGCCATATCTAAATTGGCATGTTGCGACAAAATAATGGCATTGTTTCCGCCTAACTCTAATAAACTTTTACCTAAACGAGCACCTACTGTTTGTCCAACAATTTTACCCATGCGGGTTGAACCTGTTGCAGAAATTAAAGGCACGCGCTCATCTTTGGTCATTAACTCACCCACTTGGTAATCGCCATTAACTAAGCAGAAAATACCTTCTGGTAAATTATTTGATTTAAGTACTTGAGCCATTAATTTTTGGCAAGCAACTGCACTTAAAGGTGTTTTTTCTGATGGTTTCCAAACACAAACATCTCCACAAACAGCAGCCAACATACTGTTCCAGCTCCATACTGCAACCGGGAAATTAAATGCAGAAATTATACCTACAATTCCTAGCGGGTGCCATTGCTCGTACATGCGGTGATCTGGTCGCTCGCTGTGCATGGTTAACCCATACAACTGACGAGAGATACCCACCGCAAAATCGCATATATCAATCATTTCCTGCACTTCACCCAAACCCTCTTGGTAACTTTTACCCATTTCGTAACTTACCAATTTGCCAAGCGGCTCTTTGTATTCGCGCAATAAATTTCCGTATTGGCGCACAACCTCGCCACGTTTAGGAGCGGGTAATTTTTTCCATGTTTTAAAAGCTTCGGCCGCTGTGGTAATTACTTTTTCATACTCAGCAGGTGTGGTGTATTTTACTTTACCTACCAAAGCACCATCAACAGGTGAGTATATTTCTTTTACAGTTGCGTTATCAGCACTAAAATGGTTTGTTCCGGTAGAAGTACCGTGGTTTACATCGTTAATGTTTAAGGTTTTTAATACGTCATTTATCATGGCAATTTTACTTAATAATTTAGGTGCGAATTTAGCCAAATACCTTAAACAACAAGTGAAGTGTATATTTTACCGTACGCATATTTATTTTAAAATCACACACATTTATTTATCAATTCATTACAATTTGTATATTGTACCAAAATTCAACCCTATTGAAAACCTACATCATTAAACCTGTACTGGCACTTCTGGTGCTTTTAATTGGATTAACGCTTAGAGCGCAAGATGTTGATATTGATTCGTTAAACAGCGCTTTATTCAATCATATAAATACCCAAAGAATAGCTGCCGGTATTGAAGATTTGGTATTAACAGAGGTAATGGAAAATACGGCACAAGATCAAGCCAATTATTGTACGCTGGTAAAAGCCGAAACCAATACCCAAAAAGAATTAAAGAAAAGTACAGCGGCATTACGTGTTACTTTTTTTGGTGGAATTAAAGATGGTGTTCCGCAAGAAATTATTTTTAGTGAAGCGGTTAAAAATAGCCGTGGTGTAGAGTTTAGTACGGGTGAGTTATTGTCCAAACTCATTAAAAAATTAGATAAAACAGCTTTCAAAAAATTATATACCCGTCCCGATTTGTATTATGCAGGTGTGCGTGGTTCGTTTGACCCCATTAGCAACAAAGTATATTTCTGTATAATAATGGGTGATATTAATATCATCAACAATACATCAGCCCATAGCAAAGATTTAGATAAAAACTATAAAGTAAGTACACATGGTTTTCATTGGTGGATGAGGCGCACCGGCTGCCGCATTAATTGCGTATTTGGCAAATGCGATGAAGGAACTGTTTGTAATGCTTATGATGATTTAAAAGAACTATTTAGTAAGGTTGATATTGATAAAGGATTTTACATTAAAGACAAAAAACTTTACCTGCGTGAAGACTTTAAAAAGTACTTTATCAGCGATGATAGAAATACCACCAAACTAATTGCAGATAAAAACGATAGGTTATTAATTTACATCATCGAAAAATCGCAGTTTCCGTGCAATACTTCTTACAACATTTCGGTTGGTGCTGCATCGCAAGCAGGCTTACAAATTGGGTTACGCCCCATTAAGTTAAGTGGTTTAACAGCAAAAGGCGATTTAGCTATTGATAAATTACCCGAAGGCTTTTCAGAAAATTTTGAGATTGGCATTAAAGTAGTAAAGTATTGTGATGAAAAAGTAAGATGCGAAGTGTATGATTTTTACGATAAACTAAATCGTTTGAAAACTTACTTTACTCCTGTTGCTTTTGATGATTTGCCATTATTGTTAGATACCCAAACCGCTAAAACACCTGAGCCATTTATTGAAGTAAAAACCTTAAGCTGGAATATACCTTTTGAACGCAATAAATTTGAATACAAACAAAGTGACATATCGCCTATTATTGATAGCTTAAACGAGCCTAAGTTTATTATACAAGAAATTAAAATTACCGCCTATTCATCTATGGAGGGCGACTCGGTTAAAAACTTTGAGTTGCAACAAAAACGTGCTGCAAGTATTGTTAAAGTTTTAGAGCTACAACAAGCCGGTACAAAAATTAAATACACCGTAAAACAAGGCAACTCGTGGGATATTTTCCGCAGGCAAATTGTATTAACCAACTATTATTATTTAGCCGACAGTACACCTGCTTATGTGCGTGAGCGTTTGAATAAAGACACCGCACTATCGCGTAAAATAGAGCACTTGCTACAAGCCGAACGTTTTGCAAGTATTGATATGCGCGTGGCTTTTGATTTAAAGAAATTAAGCGAAGACGACTATTGGGCTTACCGCATACAAAAAGCCATTGAAAAGAAAGATGTAAAACGAGCCTTAAGTAACCAAACGGCATTGATTAAATTATACCAATCGGGTAAAGTGAGTTACGAAAAGTTTATGGCCGTGCCTATACCTACCGATAAAAAGTACATTGCTTTATTAAACAATAAGTATTTACACATAAACAATGATGCCGAGAAACTGGCACGTTTTGATGAGCTAAGAACACTTGACCCCAACAACCCAATTATTAAGTACAATTACTTGGCATTAAAACTTAATTCGGTAAATAAATTAGATAACAACTCGCGCAGAGAAGAGCTGCAAATACTTTCTTCGTTGTTTAGTTCATTAACCGCAACAGCCATTCCGGTTGAGTTGTACAATACATTAAGATCACGTTTCCATCCAATAACCAACGATGCACGTAAATCTAAAAAGGCCGAAACGTATAAAAACATCAAAGAACTTTCGCAAAGCAGCCCAATATTAGAGTCGGTATTTTTGGCCGATTATTATGCCGAACAAAAACGATTTGATTTGGCTGCACAAATTTTATTCGACCATTACAAAGAGGTTGACGATGAAAATAAAGCCTTATGTAAAGAGTTTTGTTTACGCATGTTGTATTATGGCAAAGCCAGTAAACTAGAAGCTTTCGAAAAACAATACCAAGGTGTGTTTAAAAAACTACAAAAAACAAACCCCGAAGTGTTCTGTGAAATTTTCGAAAAAGCGAAAGTATCGTTCAAGTTTTTCGAGAACCTGCACATCAAAAAAATGTACTGCGATGCTTGTGCATCTAAGTAAATAAATTAAGTTTTAGTTTATTATTGGGGGCTTTCACCCGAGGTTACGCTGCGCTTCACTCGGGGTAGCGTGTTCCGCGCTACTGCGGTAGCTTACTGCACCCGCTAAGCCAAGCTTAACTTCCAACAAATTGTAAATCTTGCATTCAAGTTACAGGTATTAACTAAAGCACTTCTTCACTACAAATTCGCCACAACTTTTTGTTAACCGACCCTAGCAGGGTCGAATGTTTATAGAAAATAAATTTCCGATTTGAATTCCGACCTCAGAGAGGTCGTATGTTATAAAACCATCTACCAATTCGTTTTTATGCGACCCCGAGGTTACGCTGCGCTTCACTCGGGGTCGGCTTTTTATTGTCGCTAACCATTTTC